>JBMCEH010000009.1:0-19445 GCA_048620775.1 Candidatus Natronoplasma sp.
ATCCAGATTCGAACCTTTCAACCAAACAGTGCCATTATCTTCTTCTATATAATCGGCTAAATCATCGGCAGCCTCTCCAAGAAGAGAAGTTTTCTCCCCTTCAGTTTTGTTACCTGTCAGCCAGATTATCACACTGTGTCTTTCATAATCGATCTCGATATCCTCTTCATCATCATACTCTCCTAAAGAGCGGGTCTCATGATCCAAGTTCAATCCGTCCAAGGCATTGCCCATGAGTTCCATCTCTGGCAGCTCGGCCGCGCTTCTATCCTCAACTATTAGTACATGGGGATCAACATAGATCTCAAAGCTCCTTTTTGCTCCTTCCCATTCTTCATCGCCCTCTATCTCTATCTCGATCTCGTGCCGACCGCTTCCTTTGATATCCCATTCACCAGATATTTCAGTTGGGGCTGGACCGTGTAAGAATGTAGTCGTTCCCTCTGCACCTTCAGGATCTTGTTCCTTGTAATGATCTGTCATATTCCAGTCGGTGGTAAAGTTTTCCGGTCCCTGATTGTAAACCTCAACAGTGACCTCCAGTCCATCACCGTGGGACGGCGATGATGGGAAGTAGTTTATCCGTCCTATCTCCAATTCTCTAGGATACCTTTCTGCGGGCCTTTCACCAACGTTCAATCTGACGTATTCTTCAGTGCTATTTTCCTCAAATTCCGCTCTGATCCTTACGCTGTAGGATTTTTCTCTCGCTTGCGAAGCTATCTCTACGGTTTCGTTATATCTATCTCTTCTAGAATCGCTCGTCAATGTTACGGTCTCGACATCTTTGAATGGGTTATGACCTCCCGTAACGGAGGCAGTCACATTAATATCTTCAGCATCTATATCACCGATATCGCTCAATACCGCAACTATCGTGATTTCTTCGTCCTGCTCAGCGTAATTCCTCCAATCGTAGATGTAACTGATATACGTGTTCCCTATATCCAATTGATCAGGTACTTCTTCAGCTAAAACGGTCTGGTGGACTATCCTGTGTGTATCCTCGTTCCGTATGAGCAGTTCGAGCTCGGTATCATCATGTTCAAATATCTCTCCTTCTATCCTCACTTCCTCTCCCACCGACCAGGTATCATCATCAAAATTAACTTCCTCATCATCGATACCTAACCGATTCTCTGTCGCAGGATCAGCCAATAGATTGAATGATAGAGAGCCTATATCTAAACTCCTTCCACTCTGATGAGTGATATTTATATAATCAATATCCCCTTCACGCTCATAAACCGCCACCATCTCCACATGATCTCTCCTTTCTGGTGCCTCTAAAGTTGTAACGGTAGCATATACGCTCGAAAATAAAACCACCGTTATCCCCAGAGTCAAAATAGTTCCGACGACTTCTGAAACAGCTTCCTCATCCTTAAACTTAAACCATCTATAAAGAGTCATAGTATCTCCAATCTGAAACAACAAACCTTTTCTAGGCTATTTAAAGATTGTCCGGAAATATCCATACCCCGATGGAAAATAAGCACTTCCCAAACGGTAAACTAGACTCTTGCCAGAGACTTTTTAAATAAAAGTTTTTCCTCAAAACCGAAGATCTCAAAATCAAAAAAACGAAGCTTAAATTCTCAAGATAAGAAGGAAAAGTTTATGTTTTGTGAATACATTTATTTTTCAACGACAAGGAATATAGGTGAAAATATGGGAGAAGAATCCGACGTAGGAATCTTGGAGAGGACGAAGAGTTTTTTTCGAAGCAAAGCCATAACACCGTCCGATAAGGCGGATAGGTTCATAACTCAAAATCTACCGGGATATATAGATGAATACAAGTTGGCGACTCGTTCCGATCTTAACGGAGTGGATAAAAAGATAGAAATGTTCGTGGAGGAAGTCTCAGAGTTGAATGAATGGAAAGAAAAGACACAGGAAAGAGTCCATAAAGACCTTCACCGGATAGAGAGGCTGGAGAAAAAAATAGGGATAGAGGAGGAAAAATGATGGCAGCCTATACCGTCCTTTTGATCATATTGGTCGTAGTCGTTATGCTCGGCATTTACTTTTACTTCAGATACAGAATAAAGAAAAAAGCCCTAGAACGAAAATACGGTCATCTACCGAGCCACACTGAACTCTACTTTGAAGAGTACTTCGAGGATATCATCCAGAGCTGGGATCTTGTCAAAGAAGATGAAGCCCAAAGATGGGCAAAGGAGATGGATACACGATTGGAAGATCTTTCTGGCAGGATAGAATCTTTAAAATCAAAGAGAAACCAGATCGACCAGGAATTCGAGATAATAGAAAACAGGATAGATAAGTTGGAGACCCAAGAGGAGATGAGGTGAAAACATGGCTCTTGCAGAAACTATATCCAATAATTTCTTACCGATCTTCTACTCCCTAGTCGTTATAGCAATTCTGATAATCATAGCGAAAGTACTCTATACGAGAGAAAAGGCGAAAGAAAGACAAGAACTTGCAGAGTTGAGACTGCAGCATAAAAAATTGGACATCCAACGAAAGCAGAAACACATCGACAAATTGAAGGAGGCTTCGATGGTTTTAAAGGATGATGAGAAGGAGAAGATAGACAAGATAGAAAGAGATAAAGCCGTACTATCCCGAAGATCATTGGCTATGATGAACGAGATCGAAGAACGCATGCAGAGATTGGAGAGAGGAGCTGACAACGCAAAGTTGATGAAGACCATGAAGAAAGTAAATAGAGCGGAAGAAGAATTGTTTGGAGAGGAGGAAAGATAATAATGAATGAATTTGCGAATAAAAGTGCGAAAAAGACTTCAGATGTACTCGACCGTATAGAGGAGACCCTTTTCCCTGGAGAGATCGAGATAGAAGGAACGGGCTATGATAGAAGGCTGTTCGACCGCAGCCTGGAAAAATACTTGGACCAACATTTCGACGAATATATCGAAGAATTCGGCCTGGTTAGAGAACTTCATCTCGAGATATATGAGAGCAAATACGAGAATTGCCTGATGGAAGTGAATGATATCGAGGACTTCCAGAAGGATATAAAGGCCGAGCTTGAGTCTTTGAGCAGGAGACTCAATAAGATAGAAGAAGGATTGTAGGGGGTTAATTGAGTGAAAACAGCCATCGGCAAGGAACGACTTCAACGTCTTAGGCGTGCGATAAATAGTTACATCCTTGCTCAGGATGATCCGGCAGAAAATTTAGAACTTCTCCAGAAGTACCTACGGAAAAAAGGGATCGGCGATGTCAGTACTGAGGTTTTGAAGAAAGAGATAAAGTCCCAGATCAAAAAAAGAAGAGAAAAAAAGAAACTTGAGAAGATAGAAACGAGGCTGTTCAAAAAGGACGACGAGGAGAAGAAATTTCGTTATGGTTCCGCTTTCTGCGGAAACTGCAGCATGTATAAAGACTATCAGAAAGAATGCCCCTACTGCGGACATCTTGAGATCACTAGATAGGAGGTTAATCGAATGGAGACAATACTTTACTCAGAAATAATCAGAAAAAAGATCGACACCCCAAGCAAAAAGGGTAAGGCCAAGTTGGTCGATATAATGGCTACACAATCTAGAGGTTACTGGGAGGCCGATGAGGTCAAGATAGAAACCGGTATCATAGGCAGTGAAGGAAAATTCTTCTCGACTAGACAACTTAAAAATATTGACAAAGAGGCCAACATGAAAGTGGATAAGCCGATAAAGGCCGGACGGAAAACCCCTTCAGACGAGAATGAATTTTCTCTCTGCCGTTTGGACGGAAGAAAAGTGGAAACCTTTGACGGACGGGAGGTCGGGAGAGTATATGATTACGAGCTGTACATAACTTCCCACCCATGGAAGGTATGGAAATTATTGATAAATCCTACTGGGCTGTCACCACTGAAAAGAAGAGTGAGGATACCGACAAAACATATCAAAGAAGTGAGTCAGAAGAAGATAATTTTAAAAGAAGAATATAAAGGTGTATGATCAGATGATAGCATATCTCCTGATACTCGTATTATTGATCTATTCGGGTATCATGACCTATCTCTATTGGAAGGAAAAAAAGAAGAATCGTCGAGGGGGCGAACTTCTAAATGGAGATGTAGATATAAAGGTACAGAAGATAGGAGATAGACTTGAAGAGATAAAAAAAGAATCGGAACGAACAAGAATAGACTTAGAAGATGAAGATCGTTGATCTATACCTCTCTCCCAAGTATGCATAAAGCTTAAATCTACTGTTCTCAATAACCATCTACCCCTTAAAAAACGAAGGATGACAGACGAAAAAAATGGATGGGATGCCCAGATGTGTAGATATGAGTTTGGAGACGGAAAATGTTCTTATCCTAACAACATGGCACTTGAATGTGTGGGAGAGGATAAATGCCGGTTTTTGGAGGAAGATGACTGCGAGTCATCTATTGAAAGCTATAGTGATGAAAAAAGAGTACCGGCTTCTAACAAATCAGCCCAGGACGATGATAGATGTCCTAACACTAAAACCGGCGTATACTGCAAAAAATACGGCTATTTTCACTGTGCTGGAAAGGAAAACTGCCAAGATCCAGAAGAGTATATGGAACACCTAGCCAGGCATAAGGATAAATTTCAGAATATCGATATAGAGAAAGATATCGAATGAATAACTCAGGCAGGTTCTAGGTCTTGGCCCCCATAGAATGCGTCCTGCACTGCGGTGTAGATATCCTCAAGTCCCTGCTGATCGAGACCCGATACTGGAGTTATGCCTCTGTGGAGACCCATATTCTGTATGCTTTTGATCAATTCTAGGCTGGCCTGAGTCTCAGTGCCGGTTCGTTCTCTAAGAGAGGAATCCAACTTCCAGAAATCTTCAGACCAGGTCTTTATCATCTTCACTTCTTCTTGAGATAGGATATCAGATTTAGATAGAACCGGAAAGTACGGTGTGTCAAATCTGAATTGGGTGGTCGACGCTAGAGTCATCAGAGAGACGAGACCGGAGGGCTGCTTAGCAAGTACTGGATCGAACAGAAAAGTGATGATAGATCTTTCTCCGAGTGTTTTCACCATCTCCCTGCTAGCTTCTCTAAAAGTGAACAGTTCCATCTGACCCGGCGTATCTATGAGATAATAATCTGTATTGAATTCATCCATCACTTCCTTGATCTCAGTAGCGTTCATCGCCACCATGTCAGCCGAGACTATCTGCGCCCCGTTGGGCCCCAATTCGTGTTGATCCATCACCTCTTGGAGAGAGACCCAATCTCTGACATCTATATCTACGGTATAAGGAATTTTATCAGCGCCCGGATCCAAATTTACAGTCACCGCTTGATATCCCTGGCGCTCCATCCACTGTTTGAACGCGTTGGTGAGGGTGGTCTTTCCGGAGCCGGCGGTTCCAACGAAGTACAGAGTTGCAGGCATTTATTTCACCCAGGTAAAGTTGAAACTAAAACAGTGATCTCTTCTTCAGCGTCTTCTTCCTTCAATTCGTCCAACTTTTCGACCATATCTTCAAAGATTTTATCGACTTGATCCATCTTCTCCTCCGTGAAAGGAACTTTTTTGAAAGATACCCAACCGACCTCATGATCGATAGAATCGCTCTCTTGGATATACTTGATCCCCCTGTTCACTATACCTTTGACCGTCCCCAAAGCCGCGATCTTATAACTCTTTTTTTCTTCGATAGTCAGATCATCCCATACTGCACTTGAGTCGAGCCATTCCTCCTCAACATCATAAAATCTTTTCACTATATTGCCTTCTGTTTCTTCTCGAGAAACGTGGATCAGACCGGAGTCGAGCAACTTGTGGACGTGATGATGAGCGGTCTGAGGAGTGATACCGATCTTTTCGCTCAACTCAGTGATTGTCATCTCCTTATCGAGTAGAAGAGCCATGATCTGAAGCCTAGAAGCGTTTGATAGAACTTTTATCTGATCTATAGTCGGTTTGAGGTCTTCAGGCATCTTAACACCTTCGATAACATCTAAACGTACAAACAAACCCGAAATATTTAAATATTACCCATTATCTTACCTCTATTAGATGATATCTAAACGATAAGTAAATTGGATATCGAAAAGGAGGAATATACATGGTAATAAGAATAAAAGAAGAAGGAAAAGGAAGCAGATGGGAAGTAGTTGGAATGGAGACCGCGATATACGCTGAAGAAGCGCCACCGCCGAAGGGCAAACGGTCTAGTTACGATTGAGAACCCGAAAACTCCAAAACAGACAACGAAACCTACCCCGCCATCCAAAACCCTTTACTATTTTTTTTAAGATCAAAAATCTAAATGTCAAAAAATTAAAAGATGATGGTTTTCAGAACTCATAGGGATAATCATCGCCCAGCGGGCTCATCCGATCGTTTTCATCATCAAACCAGACAGAGGAAACTTTACAGCTTTTCAACAGCTCTTTCTATCCTATCCATAGCTTCTTTGATATTTTCCAATGAATTTGCGAATGAAAGCCTTAGGTGTCCTTCACCTTGATCTCCAAAAGCCAAACCTGGTGTTGTCGCCACTTTCGCCTCTTTGAGAAGATGCATCGAGAGATCCATACTGTCCATATCGAACTCATATTCAGGGAACGTATAAAATGTAGAATTCGGTTTGCTGCATCTGAATCCCTCTATCTCGTTCAATCTGTCAACTATGAGTTCCCTCCTCTTCCTGTATTTGCTCATCATGAAATCGATAGATTCTTCAGCTTTTTCTTCGTTCGTCAAAGCTCTCAGTCCTGCTTTCTGTGCGAAAGAGGTAGCACAGGTTATAGAGTGGGTCTGGATCTTGGCTATATTCTCTAGAAGGTCCTCGACGCAGGCCGCCCAACCGAGTCTCCATCCAGTCATTGCATAAGCCTTAGAAAATCCACTTACTGTTATAGTCCTTTCTCTCATACCATCCAAAGAACCGATAGATATATGCTCGCCTTCGAAAACAAGTTTTTCGTACACTTCGTCCGTCAATACCAAAAGATCGTTATCTATGGCGATGTCTCTTATCGCCTTCATATCTTCTTTGTCCAAGGTTTTTCCGGTCGGATTATTTGGAGAATTCAAAAGGATCATCTTGGTCCGAGATGTCAGGTTATCCTGGAGCACATCGGGATCAATAGAGAAATCCTTCTCATCGAATGGCGCTCTCCTCACTATACCATCGGCAAATTTGACTATAGGTTCATAAGAGACCCAGGCAGGATCAGAGAGGATGACTTCAGATCCGTCATCTAGGTGAGCCAATACAGACATGAAGATAGCCTGTTTTGTAGGAGTCACCAAGATGTTCTCTGATGAAAAGTCGAGATCGTTTTCCGTTCTGATCTTTTTGGCTATGGCTTCTCTCAATTCAGGTATACCTTGAGATTGTGTATAATGTGTGAAACCCTCTTTCATGGCCTCATAAGCGGCCTCGATGATGAAATCAGGAGTATCGAAGTCGGGCTCTCCTACCGCGAGAGATATTATGTCTTTACCTTCATCTTCCATATTACTAGCCAACTTCGATATCTTCATGGTCTCTGAGAAAGAGACATCTAACATCCTCTTGACAAATGAATCCATATATATCAACTAACCCATGAGTTCAAGCATAAGTCCTTTCTGGGCATGGAGGCGATTTTCAGCCTGGTCGAATACCACAGAATGAGGTCCGTCCATGACTTCACTGGTTATCTCAACACCTCTGTGAGCCGGCAAACAGTGCATCACTATAACCTCATCGTCTGCAGGCTTCAAAAGTTCTTTGTTCACCTGATAATCTTTGAAATCCTTCTTTCGCTTCTCTTCTTCGTCTTCATCTCCCATCGATATCCAAACATCTGTATATATGATATCGGCATCTTCTACCGCTTCTATAGGTGTATCGTGATGTTCTATTTTCGCTCCGTTCTCCTTTCCCAACTCTACTGCCTTTTCAAATATGTCCTGATCCGGTCTGTAGTCCTCCGGAGTACAGGCGACCATATCCATCCCTACTATAGCGGAGCCCAACAATAACGAATTACACACGTTGTTACCGTCGCCTACGTATGTCAATTTCTGGTCGAAGTCTCCCTTTTTTTCTTTGATGGTCAAAAGATCGGCGAGTATCTGACAGGGATGTTCCTTATCGTCTAGCCCGCTTATAACAGGCACAGAAGAATTTTGGGCCAATTCAAGCATCATCTCGTGATCGAATGCTCTGTACATGATACCGTCCACATACCTGCTGAGAACTTTTGCAGTATCCGCGATGGTCTCACCCCTTCCTAACTGTAGATCCTTCGGGCTGAGATACAAGGCGTGTCCTCCCAATTGAGTGGTCCCCACTTCAAAAGAGATCCTGGTTCTCGTGCTCGGTTTTTCGAAGATCATACCCAGACTTTTGTTCTCCAGCGGTGCTGGGTACTCTCCATTTTTGTATTTTTTCTTCATCTCTCCGGCTCTTCGGAGTATCTCTTTTAACTCATCCTTCACATCCAATATAGATATCAAATCTTTCGTCATTTTTAATCACCATAAGTTCCGTCTGTTAGTCTAAACATGAGTTTAAGGTAAAGTTCAGAGGTCTTCTCTACCATATCTTCTGGAAGAGGAGGTATGGGCGGTTCCTTTCTGCCTTTTTGCCTAGCCTTCATCAATTTTTCATGATATCCTGTTTCCTTATAATATTGACGCACGAATTCTTTGCTTTTCTCGACGAAGTTACCTCTTTCATATTCGTCTCTTTCCCAAAATCTATCCTTGTCAGCGGTAGCGAACGTGTCTACCACCATCAATTCCCTATCCTCGGTCATGGCGAATTCTTTTTTACCGTCGACATGGAGCAGACCGTTTTTTTCAACGTTTTCTTCGATGACCTCATCGATATCGAATACCATCTTTTTTATCTGCTCGAATTCCTTCTCGTTGAGGCCCGCTATGGAAAGAGCTTCTTTTTTGTCCAACTTTCTGTTATACTCTTCTAGCTTGGTCTTGACTTCGAAATGGGGTTCCGGTAAACTGTCTCCGTAATCGGGTTTCTCATAAAAACCAAGCCTTTCATAGTCGATTTCTTCCCTCTCTATTCTATCGTATAAAGAACCCGCCACAAAATATCGTGCTATGAATTCCATAGGTATGAGGTAGTTGGTAGTCTCCTCATCTATCTTATCGTAATCCTCGATCACGTCCACCTTCTTAACTTTCATTTTGTCCTCTTCAGTCATTTCGATGAAATGGGTGTTGAAACCCAGCTCCTCGCTCTTTTCGAACCAGTAGGTCGAAGTTTTGCACAGTGTTTCCCCTTTCCTTGGTATCTCATCAGGGACAACCTTATCAAAAACTGAGATGTTATCTGTGAAATGAAATTCCAACTCATTCGAACCTATCTCGTATACCTCCTTGACCTTTCCTTTCCTGATAAGTTTTTTCATATATATTACACCGAGGAACACGTGGAAACCATTGAGAATTTGTATTTAATCTTTATGTCACTTTTGTGTTTTCCTCTTCAAGAAAATTTTGGGATTTTTCCAGTAATTTTCTTGCGTTTCTGAACGTGACCTTTTGTTTTGCCTTCTCAAAGGGAAGCCAGATATATCCCTGATGTTCCCTAGATATTTCGACTTCTTCCTTTTCCGTCCTGCCCAGAAAGAAGATAACTTTTTTATGGGAAAGCTCTCCGCGTTTCTTGTAGAGGTAGTCGATGGTTTCTCTAAAACCGCTTCTGAGTTCCACCTCGTCTTTGCATATACCAGTTTCCTCCCTCAGTTCTCTAAGGGCAGTTTCTTTCATAGATTCGTTCTCCTCAATATGGCCTTTGGGAAAATCCCAATGGCCGGCGGGATAATGCAGTAAGAGGTATTTTACGGGCCTCTCTTCTCTATAAACCAAAACTCCAGCTGAAACTTCTTCTAGCATTTTATCCGTAGAGTGGTGGATGTGCGCTCTTTCTGTCCATATCCTGTTGGGCCTTATTGGCCTGATCGACCATCTGAGCGTACTGTTCTTCTAATTTCTCTGCACTCTCTAGGAGTGAATCCGTTTCTATTTCTATACCTCTATAATCTGCGAATCTCTGAAGAAGAGTAGCAGAGGCTCTCGGGTCGGGCATGCTCGGTTTCCCTTCGGCCAACATACCAACAGCTTTTATCTCTTTCTCATGCGCGTTCAAAAGGAGAGAGCTGGAGATGCCAGATATCGCTCCTCTTGAAATTATCTCCAAATCCAGTTTTTCCGCCTCGGTCTTTGCGGCGTGTGAACTCAGAACACCCCAGACCTTCTCTTCATCGTCTTCGTTCCTTTTAGGTATTCCATCAAATATGATAACTTCTTTCACACCCTGGTCTAAAGCGAAATCAATGATCGTTTTTGCGAGACTCGAAGATAGATTTGGAGGGATAACCATATCTGACTTGACCAGGAGAAACTTTTCTCCTGCAAAAAATCTGACAGGTCTTCTAGGTATACCTTCAAAGATCACAGCTGTAGGTGGAAACTCATTGCAGTCTATCGAAGCCACCTGTTTTAGGTCTAAAGTGTTTATCAGCTGCTCCGAAGCGATACCTCCGATGAGGCCGGTACCAGGAAAACCAGCCACCAATACATCATATTTTGGGACTTCATCTTCCCCTATATTTATTTTGAAACAAACATCATTTTCATATGTCAATTTTTCTTTCACCATTATTCATCACTACACTACTTATTATGAACTAATACTTTTATTTTTGCATATCTCGACTGAATCTCCGATGAACTACATAGCATGTATTGTAGCTCATAGCTTGTCAAGATGATACACCTAATAGCCAATACAATCGACCTTTCCAATTCCGGAACTGCCCGAGTAAGAAAAATTATTTATATTATATCGACCCTATATCCACAAGATGTAAATATGAAAGTAGAATATAGTTTATGCGAATAGGTAAGAAACATAGGGTAGAAAAATAGTATGATTTAAAATAGGGATAAATATGAGAAATAACAATCAAATATTTGGATATGTTGTTTTGGTGATGGGGCTTATCCTGCTGTTAATAACGTTTTCTCTGGCCATAATATTCATAGTTGGGGATACTGCGTATTGGCTTTCGCGCTTTTCTATATTAGAAACTAGTGGTGGAGGCATAGACAATTTGGTGACGGTTATGCAGACCCACTTTTTCCCACTCATTCTGCTGTTAGTGATGGGAAGTACAGGGGGAAGGATAGCAAAGTTTGGAATCGACTTGGTCAGATCTCCTGAGAATGGTAAGGATGAATTCCTTATAGCCAAAGGGTCCAAGTAGGATACTTCTCCCGATCCAAAAATTTAGAATTTTTTCAATCAGAGTTTAGTACTTGCTCGACCGCGGATTCAGCGTGTATCGCAGTGGTATTGAAAAGAGGGATATCCACATCATCTCTAGTGACATATAACGGGATCTCGGTACATCCAAGGATTATGCCTTCCGCTCCACGATCTACTAGGTCTTGTAGCATTTTCAGAAGATCATCCTTCGATCTATCTTTGACTTCTCCTTTACACAGCTCGTTATATATTATATCGTGGACTCGGTCTCTCTTCTCCTTCTCTGGTATCAGAACCTCGATACCGTGCTTTTCTTTCATCCTTCTCCTGTAAAAATCGCCTTCCATCACGTAATTGGTGCCGATAAGTCCCACGGTATCCATCCTCCTCTCCTTTATGGCTTCCGCGGCGGCATCTCCTATGTGGATCACCGGTAGGCCTACTCTTTTCTGAACCTGATCGGCCATCTTATTCATGGTGTTAGCGCATATCAGCAGAAAGTCGGCGCCCACTCCTTTTAAACCTTTTCCAGCTTTCACCATCATATCTTCCAATTTTTTCCACTCGCCCTTTTCCTGTAAATTGACTATGTCGTAGAAATCGAAAGAATAGATCACAACTTCGGCGGAATGGTCACCTCCCAATCTTTTCTTCATGCCTTCGTTTACGAGCCTATAATATTCAAGAGTCGATTCCCAGCTCATACCTCCTATGAGACCTATGGTTTTCATCTTATCGATAGAAGATAATACCTGTTACTTTAATAGTGTTTTCTACTTCAAAAGAGTTAAATCTCACTGGGTCATGGCGGATTATCAAGATATGATAGAAAAAGAAAATATATTGGATGCGAAAGTCGTAGCCTTCAGTTCCGTTTTTGCCGCGGCCGTGGCTATAGCCACTATGATCATCACTGTACCAGTCGGTTTGGGAGTATTGAATTTTGGAGAAATAGTGATTTATACGGCTGCTTTCCTATTTGGAGGGATTGTCGGGGGGTTAGCTGGAGGTATTGGAGCTGCCGCAGCAGACTTGATTTTAGGATATGCGATATGGGCTCCGATAACTTTGGTCGTGAAAGGTCTAGAGGGTTTTGTTGTGGGGAAAGTCAGTGGGAAAAGGATAAGTAGCAAGATATGGGCTATTGCTTTGGGTGCACCATTTATGATAGTCGGTTATTTTCTAGCAACCTGGTTTTTATTTGGATTTCCAGCAGCGGTGTTTCAGGAGCTACCTATCGATCTTCTCCAAGCAGGAGTTGGTGCGGCTATAGCGATACCGATCTCTCATCTACTACAGTCTTATATTCCTCAGTTGAGATATGATCAAAATAAATGATTTATCGGTAAAAGACTATGAAGGAAAGCTCCTTCTCAAAGATATCGATTTAGAGATAAATAGAGGAGAAACTACGCTGGTATGTGGAGAACCCGGATCTGGAAAAACTATACTTCTGAAGGCTATTAAAGGTCTTCTCGGCGATGGTTTGAGTTTGGAAGGTGATATAGAGAGTAAGGGAAAGATGGGCATGGTATTTCAAGAAGCGGAAAAACAGGTGGTTAGAAGAAAAGTCAGATTGGACGTTGCTTTCGAGCTAGAGAATGCAGGTCTCTCTGTTCAGAAAATGAGAGAGAGGATAGATAGATATTCATCCATATTGAAGGCTGACCATCTTCTAGACAGGAATATAGATGAACTTTCACACGGGGAGATAACCAAGGTTGCTCTATTATCCACCATAGTTTCAGAACCCGACATCATCCTTCTAGACGAACCTCTCTCGTCTCTTGATAGTAGAAACCAAAAACTCGTTCTCGAGAGCATCTATAATCTAAAAGAACAGGGCATCACGGTGATCATCGCGGAGCATGATATAAGAGATATGTTCACTGAGGCCGACAAGGTGATACTACTGAAAGACGGTAAAATAAAACAATCGGGCAGACCTGAAGATATGTATGTTGAACTGGTCAAGCACGGAATCAAGATCCCTTTCGAGAGAGAGTTGAAAGCTCATCTAGAGGAAGAGAAAATATGAGGACCAAAAACCTATATTTCAAATATCCCCGATCACAAGAATATGCCCTTGAATCTATATATCTGAATTTTGAGGATAGAAAAATCACTGGAGTTATGGGTGAGAATGGATCCGGAAAGACGACTCTACTCAGATTATTGGCGGGACTTCTTGAACCCACTGAGGGTAAGATAGAATTTGGTGATCAAGAGATCGGTTTTTCTCCTGAGGATCCAGAACTGGGGTTCTTCGAAAAAGATGTAGAGAGCGAGATCGGATTTTATCCCAAAAATAGAGGTCTAGACCAAGAAAAGATGACCAGTATGGTTCTTAAAAATTTGGATATCTCACATCTTAAAGGAAAGCTTCCATATATCCTGTCTTCAGGACAGCAGCGTTTGGTCTCTCTAGCATCTGTACTTTCTGGAGATCCTGATGTGATCATCTTAGATGAACCCACACACAGTCTTCACAAAAAGGGGGAGGAAAAGATCGGTGAAATTTTAAAGAGGATAAATAAAACAATAATATTCTCAACACATTCGTCGGAATTCGCTTTGTATTATGCAGACGAACTTGTTGTAATGCATGAAGGCAGGGTTTTAGCTGAGGGAAAACCCAAAAACATATTGAAGGACAGAGATCTCCTTGAAAAAGCCGGCATCCGGATACCAGGAATAATAAGATGGGCTATGGGAAAATCACTGCAAAAGATCCCTAAAGATTTGGATGAAGCTCTTAAAATAACTAAAGAAAGAGGTGAGGTAGACTGAAGGAAGATTCATATCTCAAGAAGTTTGATCCAAGGGCAAAGTTATTCTTCACTTTTATTTTTGTAGTATTATCTCTCTTGATCCCTATACCTATTTACCTGTTGTTTCTTTTAGTGATCATACTGATCACTGCTTTCGCAGGAAGAACATTAAGAGAATTACTTGCATATATGTCACCTTTAAAATTGCTGATACCCCTACTATTGATATTGAACCTGTTTTTTTACGCCCAAGGAAACGTGATCTGGAGCTTTGATCTGCAGATTTTTACTCTCTTATTGACTTACGGTGGTATTGAAACCTCTATTATGATCCTACTCCGATTTTTCGTTATAGCTAGTGCGGCATCTTTATTCGCCGTTACCACAGGTCCGGAAGAATTCGAGTTAACGCTGGTCTGGCTAAGAATTCCCTGGAAATTGGCTTTTATATTTTCGCTCACCCTTCGTTTAGTACCTGATGTAAAAAGGAGGTACAAAAAGATAGAAGAGGCTCAATTAGCCCGTGGTCTGAATATTGGGAGAAGCCCGATAAAGAAAATAAAGGCCCGGGTGCCTATGCTGATACCTTTCTTAGCCTCGGTAATCCGTTACGGTTATGAATTGACCGGGGCTTTGGAAGCTCGGGACTTCAACGATATAGGAGAAAGGACAAGTTTGGTAGAGTTAGAACACGACTTTTCTGATTTACTTTTGTATATCCTATCTATCTCTATATTTTCTGTATCCATCTACCTGAATTTTCTTTGATATAGAAGTGGATAAATCTATGTAGTTATCGAAAAGTTGATGGATAACTAGATTTCGGCCCTATTATCAAACCGTAGCAAAATAGCTCGGGGCTAGTAAGATAAAATTGTATATCGCGTGAATCAGGATCGGAACCGCTAAGTTCTGCGTACGCTCGTACAAACCACCTAGGATCCCACCAAGGACTACGATGAGTGATGTAGTCATAACGATAGAAAGGACATCTCCCGTGTAATTGAAAAGATGAAAGGATCCAAACAAAAGACTAGCGACCGTGATGGCGGGAAATGGACCGTAGCGCGAACGGAGTCTTCCTTGTACAGCTCCACGAAATAATAGTTCCTCAGCGGGAGCTATGAGTACAACAGATAGTATGGCGAGAACTATCAAAAACATAGGATCGATTTCAGCTATCTCCTCGATAACTGATTCCGGCATGAGATCAAAGTAAAGTAAAATCTGTGAGAAAACTATAGCAGTTGTTAGTGCTAATAGTGTTCCTCCAAAGACGTATTTTAGATCAGTCCGAGATGGCATATCAAATGGAACGGTCACATCTCGAAGACGGATATAGATATATGCCAAACCTAAGAAGGCGATCTGTCCCAATATGGTAGCTCCAACACGTGCAAAGGTAGTTTCGACGTCATATCCTAAAACTCCTAAAGATAAGTAAAATATAAAGCCTAAAAACAGAGACGCGAGAAAAGCTAAAATAGTGATCCCGATGACTTCGAATATCAAGCTGAGCCTTGATCTTTCTGTTCCGACCATGAGATCATATGTAAAGATCGAAGGAAATAAAGTTTTTGATAAAAAGGATATCAACTATGCAAAAGATGTGTCTATTCAACAATAATACTTCATGGAGATATTTCACAAAATTAATGTATTAAAAAATGGTTGATGATAGATATGGAAATACAGGAAATTAGAGCCCTTAGGGGTCCAAATCACTTCAGTCGTTATCAGACCATATACATGCTTCTCGATATAGGGGAGTTCGAAAATAGACCCTCTAACGAGATACCAGGCTTTGTGGATCGTCTTGAATCTCTTTTGCCATCGATAAAAGAACACAGATGCAGTAGAGGATACGAAGGAGGTTTCTTGGAACGAGTGGAAAAAGGAACATGGATGGGACATATAGTCGAACATGTAGCACTAGAACTACAATCTCTGGCGAATATGGAAGTAGGATACGGTAAGACCCTAAACACTGAAGAGGACGGACTATATGAAATAGCCTTTCGTTATAGAGACGAGGATGCGGGCATAGAAGCCGGTAAAGAAGCCGTCAGGGTGGTCGAGGCATTGACTAGAGGGGAAAAACCTGACATAGAAGAGATAATCAAAAAATTGAAGAATATCCGCGACAGCAATATACTCGGTCCTACTACAGATTCTATAGTAAGTGAAGCAGCCGATAGAGATATACCGTACATAAGGCTGAACGAGCACAGCTATATCCAACTGGGGCATGGAAAGAACCAGAGGAGGATACAAGCGAGCATGACAGATAATACCTCTGCCATCGCCATGGAGATCGCTGATGAGAAAGAACGGACGAAAGAGATACTAGAAGAGGCTGGTGTTTCCGTACCGAACGGTGAGACAGTTAGGAATCAGGAAGAGGCTTTAGAGCTGGCAAAGAGTTTAGGATATCCAGTCGCTGTCAAGCCGAACATAGGAAATCATGGACGAGGGATCTCTTCCAGGGTTGAGGATAGTGAGGAGTTGAAACTCGCCTTCAAAGAAGCAAAGAGGATACATCCTAAAGTTCTTATCGAAAAGTATTTGATGGGGGCAGACCACAGATTACTGGTGATAAACGGAGAACTCGTCGCCGCAGCTAGAAGAGACCCTCCTTTAATAACAGGCGATGGTGGATCCACCATAAAAGAACTGATCGACGAACTGAATAGAGATCCCAGGAGAGGGGTTGGTCATGAGAAGACTTTAACAGAGGTTGAAATCGATCACATGACCAAAAGGATACTAAAACTGAATGATTATACTCTTGAAAGTGTTCTTGCTGAGGGAAAAAAATTGAAGCTCAAATCCACTGCAAATCTGAGCTCAGGGGGTACCGCTACAGACGTTACTGACTCGGTGCACCCTAAAAATAAGATGATAACAGAAAGGATCGCAGATATAATCGGTTTAGATGTGATGGGTATAGACCTGATAGTTCCAGACTTGAAGGAACCTATACATCAAAGCGACGGAGGTATAATAGAAGTTAACGCAGCCCCTGGATTCCGTATGCACCTCGACCCATATAAAGGGGAAAAAAGGAATGTGGCAAAACCGGTGATAGATATGCTGTTCCCACCGGGTTCCGAGGGAACGATACCGATAGTAGCGGTAACGGGAACCAACGGTAAAACTACAACTGTCAGATTGATATCGCACATTTTGAAGATGGACGGTAAAGGTGTGGGTATTGCATGTACGGACGGATTGTTCCGTGGTAACGATCTTTTGAAGGAGGGGGATTTCAGCGGACCTCAGGGGGCGAAGTTCGTTCTTAGAGAAAAGAACATCGATCACGCAGTGCTAGAAGTAGCTCGAGGAGGCATACTTCGAAGAGGTTTAGGATTTTATGAGAGCGATGTTGGTGTTTTTTTGAACGTCACCCGTGACCACCTAGGCGAAGGTCACATAAACACGATAGAAGATTTAGCACGTCTAAAGGGCGTTGTAGTCGAATCTGTTAAACCCTCTGGTAAAGCGGTCTTAAATGCAGAAGACCCGGAGGTGTTGGAGTACAAAGAGATAATCCGATCAGAAACGATACTCTTTTCTGTAGATCCAGATGTAGAACCTGTGAAAGAACATCTCAGTGAAGGAGGTACGGTGGTCACCGTTGAGAACGACTTCATAGTTATAAAGAAAGAAGACAATGTTTGGAAAGTGGTCGAGGTCTCTGATATACCTATAACATTCGAGGGTAAAGCGACGTTCAACGTTCAGAACTCTTTAGCCGCGGTCGCTTCCAGTTTTGCCCTCGATATAGACCTTGAGTCAATAAAAAATGGACTTTTGACCTTTCAATCGTCGACTAGTCAGAATCCCGGTAGGACCAATATAATGGAGGTAGGAAATATCAAAGTGATGATAGACTACGGGCACAACAGACCAGCTGTTGAAGCACTTTCAAAGGTACTTGATAGCCTTACCGATAGAGAAAAGATAGTGATCTGCCAGGGGACTGGAAACCGGAAGGCCGAAGACATAATAGACTTTGGTAAAAGTATAGGGGAAACATATGACAAGGTGATAATCAATGACGCCGATCCCAGATATCGTAAATCGGGTGAGACCGCTGAATTGGTCAAAGAGGGGGTTTTAAAGACCGATTTGCCCCCCGACCGTGTAAAGGTGATAATCGACGAATTCGAATCGATAGACGCAGGATTTGACATGGCAGAAGAAGGTGATCTATTGGTGATACAACCATCAGAGATACAGGACGTTATCGATCATATCCAATCAAAAATGGAAGAATAAAATCCTTTGTGAAAGAAAGTGGAGCAGAAGTGATTAATGAAAAATTGTTTTGAAAGGGAATCAAGGAAGAAATGCAAATATTTTACTAAGTAGTTTCGTGTGATCCTCTAGGAAGTTCGAGGCCCGTTTTGAACCATTGATTATTAACCATGTCGTAGAGATGAAAAATATCGGCATCTCTATGACGGCCTCTCCATAGTAGTTGAAATCCAATGTTATCATCCATGTACTTTTGTCAATATGCCAAAGAATGATCGCAGACATATATCCGAACCATAATGTGGTGATTAACCACAGGCCAGCTTTGGCTGTCCCGATTACTTTGTCTTTGTTCACTTTTTTTCCTCTACCTTGCTTGGTACATTGTGTAAAATGTCAGTGACCCTATTATATACATCGAGAAAATCGCTATCGTTATCGGCTTTCGATATATACTCAAAAAAGAAATATGTAGATAAAGGATTTTTATGGAGGCATCTTATTTTTTCTTAGATGGTTTTCGGAAACAATAATGCACTTGGAAACCAAAAGAGTTATTAATATCTTATTGAATAGGCATATATAGAGGGAGAAACTTATCCCTCTACGAGGGCAAGAGATGAAATGTATAGATGATAGTAAAGGCCTTAAGGCCGAGGGAGAAAACACATCTACTGGCAGGCCCGTTTCAAATCAGTCAGTATCTGATGTCTTGAAAAATCTAGAGGGGGAACAGGAGATCTACGGGGATGAGAATGTAAAAAAAATAGCTTCACTGTGTTTGAGGTATCTTCGAGATAAAAGGGAAGTTCCTCGAAGAGACATGAAGATGTCCGTATACCTGAAATTTTTGGACGATCCTAGCGAGACCACGATCAGAGAGATCTTGAAAGAAAATGAAGATCTCACTGAAAAAGACATGTGGGAGATGGGTAAATCCGCTTTGGATCTTATCGAGGAAAAGACGGACATGGTCGAGATAACCAAAGATGAAAACGGTCATATATACAGATGGAAAAGGTAAAAGCTGATACCTTTAGATAAAATGTCAGAGCTGTCGGAGAGATATAGAGCTCTTAGCAAACACCTTTCCTACCTATTGCGACATCATCCGGGGTCTGGGGATCTGGTATTAGATGATAGAGGATTCGTTAGTCTGAAATCTGTTCTTAATTCTTTGGAGGATACGAAACACTCTTGGGC
>JBMCEH010000010.1:0-19319 GCA_048620775.1 Candidatus Natronoplasma sp.
GTTTCCTACCTGTGCATTTCGACATGACATAATTCTTCCAGTTGTCGTAGCTGAAGGCCTGATTTTCATCCGAAAAAATCTTGTTCTGCCTCAGACCCAATAGCTCGGTATATTGGATAGCTCTCCCGAATCCCCCTCCTGTGGGTCCCATGTCGGCTAGGATCACAACCGGATATTCGAGACCTTTTGAACTGTGGATGGTTTGTATCTTGAACACGTCATCCTCGGTGGTGCTGTCGACCTCGTAGGTCTGATCCGATTCTATATTATCTACCATGAAGTTTATCATCTCCCCTCGGTTGAAGTATGTATTCTGATAGGTGGATTGGATCACTTCTATTATCTTGTCCGAAAATGCGTTCTCGATCGAGTACTTTTTGAAGACTCTTTTTGCTAAAGAGCCTATATCGTCTTCTTTCATCAGTTCGTTCCTGAATTCTTCCATCTCATCGGGGTATGTATCCGTTTCAAAGATTTCCTTTATCTCTACCATGCTGTATCCGGCATCATCTAGAACTACGGACCATCCTCTTTTTGAATCTCTGTTTTGAACTATCCTTAACCAGGCGAGGAGTAATAAAGCGCATCTTCTCCTGAAC
The DNA here is from genome assembly GCA_048620775.1 of Candidatus Natronoplasma sp. Taxonomy (GTDB): domain Archaea; phylum Thermoplasmatota; class Thermoplasmata; order Halarchaeoplasmatales; family Halarchaeoplasmataceae; genus Natronoplasma. The sequence goes on from JBMCEH010000010.1 coordinate 600, forward strand.
AGTTCGATCCCTCCCTCGTATGCTGCGGGAACATCATTTTTCTTGGCCTCTTCGAACAGATTTAGTCCGAACTTCCTTGTCCTTGTCAGGACCGCGATATCTTCATATTTTATCTTCCGTTTTTCATCGTCTTCTTCAATCATGTAATCGGGGTTGTTCACGATCTTCGTGATCTTAGAAAGGGTTACCTCTTTTTTGTCCTCCCCAACGTAAGCTCCTATCTCGCTCTGTCCTTCGTTCTTTGCTTCTTTTAGGTTAGTTATCCTTTCTCTTATATCTTCCTTATCGAGGACCTCTTTCTTCGTAGCTTCGACGAGGAGACCCTGTTCCGAGAAATCGATGAGTTCCTGAGTAGCTCTATAGTTTTTCTTCAACTTTATCTCATCCTCGATCTCTGCGGGGAAATTGACACGTTGAAAGTCGCTGTTCAGATCTTCTTTGAATTTTTTGAGTCGTTCCTCGAATCGAATTATATTGTCTACAGATGCGTACTGGAAAGAGAAGATACTCTGCTTCCAGTCGCCTACCGCGCATATATTACCTGAACGGGATAGTAGAAGAGAAAGCTTGAACTCTATCTCGTTAGTGTCCTGGAATTCGTCGATCATGATGTAATCGAAGCTGAGTTCTTTTCTCAGATCGTGATCTTCGCATATCAGTACGAAGGTGAGCATCATCATCAAACTGAAATTCAGGTAGTTCCTATCCAAGGCGTATTCTATATATTCGAAATAGACATCGTGAATGAATCTCTTCAGTTCACTCCTATCTTCTTCAAAACAGGTCTTAGCGAATCTTTCAGGCACTTTTTTCCCTTCACCTCTTATCTCGGCCATCGATGGAGCGGAATTTAGAAAACACTTGTTTTTGTATCCTGAGAGACGTTTTTTCAGAAATGACTGTATCGGGCCTCTCGCTCCTTCTCTCGGTTCGTTGCATTCTTCGAACGCTTCCTTAAACTTTTCAAAATCACCCTCAAGGTATTTTTCTGAATTTCTGTACCAGCCATCTTTTTTCGGGAAGATACCTTTTGCTCCCAGCGATTTTATGAGGTCTAAAAGGTTTGTTTTGTCATATAGTATCCTGTAAAAATCCATGTATTCTGGATGTCTGTTCATGAAATCACCCATGAAACTCTCGAACTCTCTCTTTTCCAGGATCTCGTTCTCGAGGATCCTAGTTGACTGGGCCGATGTATCGTCTATCCCGATGATACCGGGTGCTTCGTTTCCGTACTGCATCAAGATCCTATGGCAGAAACTGTGGAAAGTGGATATCGGCGCATCTCTGAGTTCTGATTTGCTCTGATCGGAACGGTTTATTATCCTTTCCTTCATGTTTTCCGCAGCGTTGTTCGTGAAAGTGATCAGGAGTATATCGTCTGGTTCGATTTCATCATCTTCAAGAAGCTCCGTATATCTCAAGGAGATGGTGAAAGTCTTGCCGGTGCCGGGCCCCGCATCGGCGATATACACACCTTCAGTATTTTCGATCAGTTCTTGCTGTTTTTCGTTGGGCTTGAATTCACTCATAATTTCCCCTCCCTCGGTATCACTAGATCCTTATTTTCTATATTGTCCAGATTTACTTCACCGACAGGAAAATCAGAGGTCCTGTATCGGTTGTACTCCTCTATCTTATCTTCTAGGAATTCCTCGAAACGATCGAGTTCTTCCTGGAAGTGATGAGTTTTCCTGAAGACTATCAATTTTTTCATGATGCCTTTACAGCCTTTTTCCACGTACTTGTAAGAGCCGATCCTTTCTTTACAGTAAGTTATGAACTCTGATGTGATCTCGCTTTCTAGAATATCATCCTTCTCATTTTCACTAATGGTTCTCTCCTCGAAGAACGCCCTAAATTCATCGTAACCAAGTTTTTCTAGGACCTTCTTTCTTCTGTTGGAAGACATCAGCCATTCGTATATCTCTTTTTCCTGGGTAATATCGTTGAAACTTTTTGGATAATATTCTATCGTCACTTCATTATCTCTAAAATCGCTTTCTCCCGTGAGTACATCTCTCAGGTTTTCGAGCAGATGATAGTAGGTGAAACAGATCGGATCTCCTTCATGATGCTGTCTGTGGTGAGATAAGTACATCTTTGCCTGGAAATCGGGTTTATCGTCTATTTCTTCTATGTCTGATTTTCTCATTATCGAATTGATAGAGTTTTTATTGCCTGATTTGTGATCGACGATATGATCTTCAGCAAGGATCAGGTCCACCTTACCTTTTGCCCCTATCTCTTCATTTCGAAAGGAGACCTCGGTGTATTTTGAGTTTATAGGTTTGTTAAGGACATCTGAAAATATGTTGTCGGTGTAGGTTTTATCATATCCTTCCGGATCTTCCAGCTGGATCTCCTGCTCTTCTAAAAAGGATCTGATGTTTTCCATCCCAATCTTGAATCTGGTCTTTATTTCGGAGAGTTCGTGTTCTTCTAAAAAAGGTTTCATTTCGTCGATCACTCTTTCTACTAGAGGATCTAGGTCTTCGCATATTTTCGGATAATTGAGAGCGAACTCTGCAAAATCATGAAAAATAGTTCCTCTCTTGAAATACCTCTTATCTGGCGTTTCTACAAGTTCAGAGAAGAACTGATCCTTTGGACAATTGACAAGCGTGTTCAGGGTGGATTGACTCATGGTTGTCACCGATTCGAAATCAGTTTCGATATCCACCTTGCTGAAAGAAGATGTTGGTTCATGCAGGTCCCTTTTGTTCAATTCGTGTTTCAGATCTTTGAAAGACTCTATATCTCCTTCACAGAATTCATTTAGATAGAAGGAAGGCACGACTTTCTGCCCCATATGGCGGTTCTTGACCAAATAGTACTGTTGTTTTCCGTTCTGAAGTAGGACCTGGAAGTCTTTTTTCTTTTCCTCGTCAAAACTTTCTTTATCGATCCACTTATGCGAAGGGGGTTCCGGGGTCCAGGAAGTATCCATACCAAGATAAAACACGTAAGGTCTATCGATAAAGGTCGATGAGTTTGGAGAAGCTATAAGCACACCTTGGCCAGAACTTTTGACTTCGATCTCGAAACTTTCCAGATAATGTATCAAAAGGTTAAATCTATCGATCGTAATCTGTTTTTCGAGGATATCTAGATCGTCAAGATGACTTCTTATATCTTCGGTTTTCCCCTGAAATATATCTCTTTCAAGGAGATCGTTGAAGGTCATATCTGGTATTTCATCTAATATCTGCTTGATATGGTCTAGATCTTCTTCATCATAGGAATTCAGCAGATAATCTTCCACTTTGGGATCGATAGAGTTTTGTTGGGAAATCAGCGGTTTTATATCTTTGACCTTTAAACCCTCTCTGAAAAATGACGCTCTTATCAGATTCAGTAGTCTCCTGATCTCCTCGCACTCTCCCAATTCCTTTGAGACCATGTATGAAACATCGTTCGAACGGAATAGAGCTTCTATCAGATATCGGTATTGAGAGTCCTTCTCCATGACTACCGCAGCATCCCTGGAATCGAGATCTTTGATCTTATCGAGCACGGTTTCCACGATCTCGCTGGTCGAATTGAATATATGGAAAGGAGAGAGTTCTCTTTCATCCTTTGTGAACACGTCTATACGATCGTATTCTTGAGGGAGTATCTTTTTATCCAATGCGTTGAACTGATGTTCCGCTAAAACAGCAACATTTTTTTCCTCATCGATGGCATATTTTTCTACCGCAGTGAATGGATTGATGGTGTCTTTGAGCGTTTTAAGGATCTTTTTGATCTCTTTTTCACGCTTCGTCTTTTGTTCGAATATGTTAGACGGGTCCCCAGTTTCTTTCCAACACTCTGTAATATCATCAAGAAGATAGGTGGCCCGTTTCCAATCTAGACCGGTCTCTTCTATGATCTTCAAAAAAAGTTCCCGCTTATCTCTGAATATCTTCTCATCGGAACTGATCTCGTTCAGAGCTAACCTTCTCGGAGTTGTCGCGAATCGACCCAACTTCGGTTGTTCCAATCTAGCGTTTATAGCATCTGCAAGAGGTGCATCGACAGTGAGGACTAAATCATAGGACTTCACCTCTTGGAAGATATCTTCTATCGACCTAGCGTTTTTAACTTTTAAAGGAGCCTGTTCCACCATTTAACCATCCTTTGAAAGAACACGTTCTCACTATTTATCTTTTGATAAAACGGTTAGATGCAGTATTTATGGATTTATCCCATCTTCATTCATGGTGAAAAGGTAAAGAGCATAAGATAAAAGCCAGTGAGAGCCGCTGTAATCTTTGACGAAGGCCTGTTTCATCCCTTCATTTGCATGTTTTTTAGCACTCTCTATGAATAACTGCTTGTAATCATGGTTTTCAGGAAGGTGATTCCCGATACCGTTCAAACACCAACTTCTTGAAATATTCAGACCGACTAGATGAAATTTCATCAACTCATCGAGTTGGACTTTTAACGGCTTCAAGATTGAGGCGGTACTATCCAGATCCGGTAAGAATTTGTCAAACCATTCTAGAAATTCATTTTCGTCTAAAATTCTACGCATGAGATCTGCTTCAACAAGAGTTGGGGAAAGGAAATCCCATCCTATTGGTTCGTATTCCACAGGTGCATCTTCATCTTCTAGAAAAAAATCAAGTGACTTTTCTTTTACTTTTTCTTCTAATCCTTCATTCCCTTTAACTCTAGAATAATCGAGTATTCTCTGCAAAGCGAAGGCTGAATTTCCGTGGGTACCCACTCTCAATGGCTTGTTTTGTTTCAAAAATCTTTGTTTGATAAGCTTTATTAATTCATCCTCGAGAGGTGAGAGATTTTTCTCCCACTTTTCAGACCGTTCGTTTTTCCAGAGGTAAAGTTCCGCCATAAGAGACAGGAACCAAGCCCACCCATATGGTTTTTCGAAATCTTCGTTTTCTTCGAAGTAGGCTAGTTCTTTCCTAGCTTTTTCTTTTGAGAAACTCTCTTCGAGACTCTCTATTATTTTATTACCTAATGGATGTTCGTCGATCAATCTGATCTGTCGAACAAGGCTCCAGTGACTGTGGACTGCTGAGTGCCAGTCAAAACAACCGTAAAATATCGGATGCTGTTTTTTAGGTCTTGTCACTGAGTTTTGGGATGAAATAGAATAGAGAAAATGAGGGAATTCTTTTTCGATGCATTCTAGGGGTGCTTTAGCGAGCTTTTTTAGTAGGTCTTGGTCCATCCAATCTTTATTACCTGAGATGATATTTTCTATTTCATGTTTGTCCAAGAGTTCGATATTTCTTTGACCTTCTTCTGAAGGCAACATCAATCATACCAACCTAGATATAAGTTCCTCGACTTTTTCTTTCCCGGCTTTGGTATCGACTTCTTTGGAACTCAAAGATAACTCTTCTACGACATTCCCTCCTTTGGGTTCCAATTCGTTTTTGATTTTATCGAATGTCATGCTGGGTCCTCCACCGCCGTGAGTGAGGAAAGGGATGATATCGATCCCGTCCAATCTTTCGCACTGGTTCACGTACGCGTTGACTGGAGTAGCTGGTTTTCCACACCAGACCGGGGTCCCGATGAACAACATATCGAAATCACTTAGGTCTGTCTGCGCCTCTTCTATCTTTGCCTTCTCTTCCTTTTTTGCATCTTCTACATTTTGGTCGTATGTTCTAGTTCGACTTCTTTCGATAGACAAGGTTCTTACATCTATCTCTTCGCTGTCAAGGATTTTACCTATCTCTTTCGCCACTTTTTCGGTGTTGCCGGTCTGAGAATAATAAACTATTATTGCCTTAATTTTAACACCACCCGAAACTAGATCTGTAGTATTCCACCTTCATCTAGTATTTCCACCTTTATATCGCTGTCGCTTTCCAATTTCCTCTTGAATTTTTCTGGATCTGCATCTCTTTCATGGAAAGGTATGACGATATTTGGTCCGATAGCTTTCGCAGCGTCTACCGCTTCATCGATATCCATGGTATAGGTTCCGTCGATCGGTAAGAAAGCGATGTTTACTCCCTCGATATCTTGCATCTCAGGGATGTTCTCCGTATCGCCGGGATGGTATATGGTTTTTCCATCGATGGTTATCAAATAGCCTACTCCTTCACCTTTTGGATGGAATGGATTACCTGAATCCCTCTTTCTCTTAAGGTTGTAGGCATGCATAGCTTCGATGTCTATTCCATCGAAAGTCGAACTATCGCCTGATTGGAGACTGGTGAAATCATGATCTATCTTTTCGGCACAACCTTCCGGTGCTATCACCGTGGTTTTTTCACTCAACATCTTTTCAAAAGTTTCTGGGTCACAGTGGTCATGGTGAGGGTGTGTTATCAAAAGAAGATCTGCTTCTTCTGGTTTATCATAGAATTTTTTGAGATCACTTCCTAAAGAGTCGGGTCGATAGGGATCGATGTAGATGTTTTTTTCATCAGATTTTAACAATACAGAGGAATGAGCTAACCTTTTTATCTCGGTCATATATTTCACCATTAAATTATCTTCATCGTAGTAAATAAAATTATCTCTACCAAAAAATCCATAGAGAGCATTTTTCATCAAATCAAAAAATATACCTTTTACAAGGGTTGACATCTATGTTTTCACTTTTTCAGAGGAAGTGTGAGCTTCTTTAGTATCTCCGTCTTCTTCGACTTTTTCGGTGATATGACACTCTCTACACCAAACATATCCGGAGAAACCGACTACTTCTTCCATCTCTTTTCCACATTCGGGGCATAGTTGAGAACTCATCACAAAAGAACATGGTTCCAGTTTATTTAACATTTACTGATTCGTGGAACTGATATGGTGGGGGCGTATTGGCCCCCAAGATTTATAAACTTGACTGATTAGTTAGTCAGTATAGATGTCAGATGAAAACGAAGTACCGCCTGAATCTCGTGATAACATCATGAAAGCGACTTTCCAGGCTCTCTGTAAACACGGTTATGCAGATGTGACTATGGAGAAGATAGCCGCCGAATCTGATAAGTGCAAATCTACTTTTCATTATCACTACGGAACAAAGGAAAACCTAATGGTCGATTTCATCAGATTTTTACTGGAAGGTTTCAAAGAAAGGATGATACCAGATACTGAAGACTCAGTAGAGAAACTGAACGGTTTGATCGATAATATGCTCTTTGGGTTCAACGATGGAGATACCCATGAGAGGTTCCATACGGCACTTTTAGAACTCAGATCTCAGGCCCCCTACAACGAAAAGTACAGAGAACAGATAACAAAGAACGACGAGTTTATCCGGAATGTAGTCAAAGAAATAATCGAAGAAGGGATAGAAGAAGGAAAGTTTAGAGAGGAAGTCGATCCTGATAGGACAGCTACAATCATCTTATCTGCTATCGATGGGGCAAGAGCTAGACATATCTCTACGGATCGTGACGTTTCAGAAAATGTTCGAGATGCCCTCGATATCATAATAAAAAATGATCTGATGAAATAAAGAGAGTTGGATAAAAGATGAGAGGATCTAAAGAAGAAAGAAGAGAAAAGATCCTAAAGGGAAAGATCATCCCTACATTACTCAGTCTAGCGTGGCCCGTCGTCGTAGGGAGTATGCTCCAGACAGCTTATAATCTAGCTGATACTTTCTGGCTGGGCAGGGTGAGTGCTAGAGCTGTAGCAGCTCCTACGACAGCTTTTCCTCTAGTCATGGTTTTGAACGCTTTGGGGATGGGATTGGCGACTGCAGGTATTTCGCTAGTGTCTCAGCATACAGGTTCTGGTGGAGATGAAAGAGCGAATGAGGCAGCGGGCCAGGTGTTTGGTTTACTGTTTGTGATAAGTGCTGCAGGAGCCGTGATAGGTCTATTGGCATCTGGACCTGTGATGAAGGTTATAGCTGATCCGGATGTTTATCCCCTAGCTTTGATCTATGTTAGAATAATATTTGCCGGAGCCCCTTTGATGTTCACTTTCATCGCTTTTAGATTCATTCTTAGAGGAACGGGGGATATGAAAACTCCTATGTATATCAGGGGTATCGGTGTTGTTCTTAATGTAATACTTGATCCTCTTTTGATCCTGGGCATCGGTCCGTTTCCAGAGATGGGTGTTGCCGGAGCAGCCATAGCCACTGTAAGTACTAGAGGGGTCGCTTCTGTTATAGGTGTATACATGCTGTTCACCGGTAAAGTAGATATCAAACTCACCCTACAGGACATAAAACTCAGATTAAGATGGGTGAAGAAGATATTTGATATAGGTCTTCCCGCCTCTGTCGCAAGGGTGGGTAGTTCTCTCGGATTCGTCGGATTGATAGCGATGATATCTTCCTTTGGAACAGTCGCTATCTCCTCATATGGGGTAGGTCAAAGGGTTATCCAGATGATTAACCTAGGCATCTGGGGCTTCGCTGGCTCGGCCACCACGATGGTCGGACAGAATGTCGGTGCTCAACAGAAGTCGAGAGCGGAAGAGATCGTTCATAAGACTTTAATGGTATCTGGAGTCATAATGGTCACCATAGCGATAGTTATCTATTTGATAAGAGAACCGATGGTAGCTTTCTTCCTCGATGAAAGTGAAATTGAGCAATTCAGTGCAGTTGTCAGCGAAGCATCTAGGTTCATATCCATCTTCGTTATATCGATACCGTTTTTTGGATGGTTCAGGATATTTGATTCTACCTACAGAGGTACTGGTCATACCAGAGCAGCTATGTCCTTCTCTTTGACCAGGATATTGATATTAAGGCTTGGATTTTCCTATTTCATAGCATTCCCTGTATTCGGAATAGGTCTAAATTTGGGTATCGTAGGTGTGTGGATCGGGATGGCCATGAGCAATATCACGATAACTGGACTCTCATATTTATACTTCAGAACTGGAAGATGGAAAGAACGAACTATCGAGGAAAAAGATGAAGTTGAAGATATCGCTACTGAGAGATGAGTGATTGAAAAAACCCCTCCTAAACTCAAAATGCAAATGGAATCTTAGATTGCTGTCTAGGTATTGATGATGTTGGAGAATGGTGGTTGGAACGACACAAGAAAAAAGAAGAAATGAATGGGTTTCTACTTTCCCGAAATAGTCACGTCATTGAATCGTGCTGAGGGAAGATCCATCTTTATCTCTCTACTACCTATCGATCCGTAGAGCTTTTTGTAGTCGTCAGCAAGTTCTATCGATTCTAGTGTTTGCGGTAAGTTACCCGAGATCATCGCCCCTTCTACTTTCCCCTTTATCTCACCGTTTTCGACCAGCCAGGCTGGAGTTCCTACTACGCTGAAATCTCCACTAGCTGGATTTAAGGTGTGTGCGCCCATCACGCCGTCAACAAGGATGCCTTTTTCCGGAAGTAGACTTTCTTTTTTTGTACCTTCACCACGGAGCACTATATTTCTATCTGATATCTCCGGCGGGTTCTTAAATCCCCCTCTTAGACCGTTTCCAGTGCTTTCTGTATCGCTCTTTATCGCTTCTTTGAGATCATAGATAAAATTAGTGAGTATTCCGTCTTTGATTATCGGTACTTCTTTACTCGGTACTCCTTCGTCGTCGAATGACCCGCTTCCAATGCCCCAGTCCATGGTGGGATCGTCTTTCATAAGGAGTTTCTCTGAAGCCACTTTTTCTCCTTTCCTTCCTTCGTAGACAGATTTTCCTTTTCTGATGTTTTCACCGTTTATCGCAGGGATTATACCGAACCACATGAGCATCCCGAATGCGTCTGGATTTATCACAACTGGGATTTTTCCTTCAGGAAGTTCTGAACCCTCTCTCAAGGAATCGACTTTTTCTGCCGCAATTTTTCCAACGTCGGTAAAATCCAGGTCCATCTTTCTAGAAAATCTAGATTCACTAGCGTTTATCGATGTTTCATCTCCCGGTATAGTTGCTAAAACACCAGTAGAAATCGCAGTACCTTTATGTTCCGAAAACACCCCTTTAGTGTTGCCTAAGACTTTAGTCCCAATACCTATCGAGAGACTTCCTCTAGTAGGGATTATATCATCTTTGAATTCTTTAGCTCCGTCTATCACTTGTTGAGTAAATTCTGCTCCTTCGCCTTCTAGAGTAGACTTTTCAACCTTTTTATCGAATATCTTCGGCTCAGGCACTTCTTCTTCCTCTTCAGGCAGTGCTAGATCAAGTTTTTGAGAGATGTTGGAGAGTTCTTCGGCCCTCCTGACTCCTTTCTCTTCCTTACCAGGTGTGCAATATCCGAATCCGATCTTTCCATCTTTGATGATTCTGATCCCTAGTCCGAGATCTTCGTACTCTGAACTTTCAGATAATTCTCCTTTTTTGATAGAGTAACTGATATTCCTTTCCTTTATACCGAAAACGTCTCCATCTAAATTTTTCTTTCCGAGCAATTCTAAAGCTTCTTTAACACTATCGACCAGTTTTCCGTTCATTCTCTACCACCTACCGTTACTTCAGAGATCAAAACACTCCCTCCGCCATCGGTAACCGCGGCGGTCTGTCCTTTCCCACAGTGTCCTATGCCGGTATCCATCTCTTTCGTTATCCCTGTTATATTTTGAAGTGTTTGCAATGTAAATCCGTTGAAACTCACGTCTCTCAAAGGTTTGATGATCTCTCCGTCCTCTATGAGATAGGCCTCCTGCGCATTGAACTGGAAGGTACCTTCACCCGTGTTAACTTGACCTCCACCTGAAGATTTAGCATAAACACCTTTGTCCACTTCTTCTACCAATTCGTCGAATTCCATGTCACCGGGTTCCATTATGGTGTTGCTCATCCTGACCAAGGGTTTCACTCTGAAGTCCTCGGCTCTAGCTCCTCCATTGGGTTCCATATCCAGTTTCCAAGCGTTCTCTCTATCCAGTATAAAATCGTTCAGGATACCGTCTTTCACCAAAGTTCTGTTCTTTGCTTTAGTCCCTTCGTCATCGAAAGGAAAAGAGCCGTAGCCATCCATGGTTGGGTCGTCTTTTATGGTGACCATATCCGAAGCGACCTTCTCCCCAATCTTTCCTTCAAGACAGCTGTTCCCTGTAGATACGAGGTCGCTCTCCGCTGCGTGCCCGAAAGCTTCGTGGGAGAAAACTCCTGTGAGATGCGGATCCATGATCAGGGACATCTTTCCGCTGGGCGGCGTTTCGGCTTCTAGTAGAGTTTCTAATCGGTCTAGAACAATGTCTTTCTTCTCATACGCTCTTTCAGTCAGTTCGTATCCTCCGGTTCCTCCGATACCTTCACTAGCTCTTTGTATGGTATCGCTCTTACCGGTGATTATCAAATAAGTTACTATTCTAGGGATCTTCATATTCACATGGGTGCCGTCACTATTAGCTATTTCTTTATCGACTAAACGGTCGATATATCTCAATTCTGTAGATTTGACAAAGTCCTTCTCTAGCTTTTTTTCTATATCCTTGAGAAAGGAAACTTTTTCCTCAGTAGATACATCTAAAAAGTTCTCCTTCATGGGCATTTCGACTTTTTCTTCGTGTGTCTTAACATCGGCCATCCCGGTCTCCTCTTTTTTATACTCGTTGCTGTTTTTCGCCATGGAGATCGCTCTATCAGCAGCGTTCTTTAAACTAGAAAGATCAGAAGTGCCGACATTCCCCCATCCATCGTTGTACAGCACCCTTACCATAGCTCCTTCTTCACTTCCACTAGTGACCTTCTCCATCTCTCCGTCTTTTAAAGTTAAACTGGTAGTGTCCCATCTCTCTTTCCTTATGTCGCAATAGGTAGCACCTTGTCCCTTCACATAATCTATAATATCTTTCAGTGACATCGGTTATCGGTTAATAGTTTTAGATTTATATAGTTTCTGAAAGAAAATCTCCTATTAGAAAAAAGAATAAAAAAAACATAAAAATCCTAAGAAAAAGAAGTGAGATATAGGCTAAGTTCTTTTCTTTTTGATTATGCAATCAGATAGGGATTCAATGTTTTCCCATAAAACGCTGATTGACACTATAAAAATCACCAATAAAACGCTAATCGATATTATAGAAACCAAAACGAAAAGCAGATTAATCCGTGAGGGGATATAAAGGCTGCTGGAAATAGCAAAAATAAGGATTCCTACGATACCGAGAAGGATACCGATAACTCCCACGGTACTGAAAAGTATCCTTAGAGATGGACGTGAGATATTGGATAATTTCATTTTTTCGAAGGAGGGAAGAGAGATATTGTCTAAGTTTATTTCTTTTTTATGATCCAAAATTTTAGTAATAGTTTCAAATGGAGTTAGGAATCTCGCAATTAAAAGCGCAAAAAAAGTCCCAATAGTATTAGCAATCATATCGTAAACTGTATTTTGCAAATTTGGTTGTAAACCCGTACTAAAGAGACTATCTAACAGAAACTCAAAGATTTCCCACAAAACACTGATAGACAATATAAAAGTCAAAACTAAAATCGGAATCATTTTGGTAGGGATGTGTAGGTTAGCGGAGATGTCTTTTAAATAGAAAATATAGATGATAACAATAGTTCCAACCATTATTCCTGCGATGAGATGGGTGAAGGTGTTCCACCATCCAAATATCTGTTGAAATCTTAAGGATTCACTTGAGGCATATAGGAACAGTGTTGCCGCTACCCAAAATTGAAACGAAGGAGAGACTTTCACTTTTAAGGATGGGGAAACTAAGTGAGGGATCAATGATAATCCGAAGGATACTAGAGAAACTGAAAATGCCCAAAAATTTTCGATCGAGAGATTATAAAATACCATCACTAATATTCCAGCCTGGAGTACAAAAGAGGTTCGAAGAAGTGATGTTTTCTCTTTACTCCAGAAGAAGGAATCTAAGAGCTTAAAAAAATGTGATCCAGAATATCCCGATTTTACTCTAAGTTTGGATTTCAACTGGCTCGTGTTGATATTAACTTTGTCTTTTGTATAATATTCCCCTCTGTATTGAATAAAAATTAGGGCTCCTAGAATCCCAAAGAACATTATTAATAAAAATTCTAGCATTAAATGTTCGTTTCCAAGTAGATAGTTAGTCCCTAAAAAGCGGTCGCTCATGAATCTTCCTATCGCTGATAGAGCCCCGATTGCTAACGAGAAAAGAAATATAAAAGCCGCTGTGAACTCAAAATTGGTTTTGAATTCGCTGGTATGGATAAGAGTAAACAGGATCATAAACCCAAGAATAGGGAGGATGGCTGCAAAAGCTATCTTGCCTAGAGGGCTATAAATCGGGGTTACAGCACCTACAAATAGAGGTATTAAAACTATTTTGAGTGCCGCCCGTTTCATTCTTTCTTCTTTACTAATCTTCGACATTTTCAAAATAAGGAAAATAAAAAGTAAACTGACTATGGACCAAATAGGATCTTGCCTTAGTAAGGATAAAACTAAAGCTATAAACCCTAAAAACAACCCCTGAACAGAGAATGAAAGATCATGGGTTTCTTTATTATGGGTCTCTTTATTCATTTCTAAAATCAAATATGCGAATAGGTCCTATTTAAAGTTGAAGTGTTTGTCGAGAGGTAGGGGAGAGAAACATAGTTAAAAAGCTGTAAATATATTATATAACGTGATATCGTATGAGGGCACAAGATTTGAAAGAAAAGCATTTGGATCTTTGGGAACGAAACTTGGAACATCCTTTTCTAAAAGAGATAGAAAGCGGTGATCTTCCTATAGAGAATTTTAAGTACTACCTGAAGCAGGATTATCTTTATCTTTTAGAGTACGTCAAAGCAACAGCTCTGTTGATAGCAAAATCTGAGTTAGAGGAAAAGATAAGGGATTATACAGAAGTTCTTTACAAGACTGTGAACCTTGAGATAGACCATCATAAGAAGTACTGCGAAAAAGTCGGGATAGAGGAGTTAGAGACTACGGAGATGGCTCCCACCACCGCTGCTTATACTCAATATTTAGTGAAGATCGCTTATTCTGAGTCCGTACCGGAGATAATCTCGGTGATACTTCCCTGTTTCTGGGTATATCTTGATATGGGGAAAGATTTAGATTCGAGCGATACGAAGGAAGAGTACAGAGAGTGGATTCTCATATACAGGTCGGAGGAGTTCGAGGGATTGATAAAGAAACTAAAGGCTGACCTAGACTCTTACCTAGAAAATATGAACGGGGAAGACATCAAAAAAATAGATGAGATATTTAAGAGAAGCTTAAGATACGAGTACATGTTCTGGGAGATGTCCTATGAGATGGAAGAGTGGGACATATAGAGCTAGTAAAACTGCTTTGGGATTATGACAGGCTAACCGGCCCTGTGATGAGAGAGGGAGGGTTGAAAATGATAAAAAAATTATCAAGTTTTCTGTCTCATCTCCAGGGCTAGTCAACCAATTATAACAATGTAATTGCTAGTTAATAGCTTTTTCTACGATTTTCACTTTTTGTATGAGGGAAAATTGGATTAAGGCTGTTGCTTTTGAGATAGAGTTATATGCCTTTGAGATGCACGGAATGCGAGTTAGCTTATACGGATAAATTCCGTTTGAGATGTGATTGTGGTGCGCCTCTAATCATAGAAAACGAATTCACTAGGTCTTTTGAGGAAATATTGGAACGAGACCGACAGGATATGCGAAGATACTCGGGATTTTTACCTGTGGATGATCAGTACGCTCCCGATCTGGTACCTCCAATGGTTCCTAATGTTGAAAAAAAGATAGGAGGGCTAAAGGTTGTTTTCAAACTAGAGTATATGATGCCGAGCGGTTCATTCAAAGATAGAGGCACTTATACTACCGTTGCGAAGTTGAAGGAAGAAAGTATAGATGAGGTAAGCTTAGATTCTTCCGGTAATGCAGCGATAAGTCTAGCTCTTTATGGTAAATCTGAGGAGATAAAGACCCAAATTTTCATCCCGGAAGATATAGAAGAAGGCAAAAAAAGGATATTGAAGAAGCTTGCTTCCGAAGTTCACGAGATATCTGGAACGAGGATGGAAGTACATGAACGAGCTATAGGATTTGAAGATGCCCGTTACGTTTCTCATTGGTACAATCCTTTCTTTTTGGAAGGTACTAAGATATCTGCATATGAGATCAGCGAAATTCAAAAAGTGGATAGAGTTTTAGTTCCTACTGGAAGTGGAACTTTGTTCTTGGGAATGCACAAGGGCTTTTCCGAACTTTCGAGTTTTGGAGTGGTCGATAAGATTCCACAGATGATCGCCGTTGAAGCAAAAGGGTATGAAAGTTTGAGAGAGATAAGTGGAAAAAAGAGTGAGCTCTCCTCTGGAGTGGAGATAATAGAGCCTCCTAGGAACGATCAGATGATCGGTGTTCTTGAAGAGACCGATGGGTTTTCCATCTCAATCGATGATGATAAGATAGAGAGCGCTGAAGAAGAACTGCTTTCGATGGGTTTTCTGGTTGAAACAACATCCGCTATGGCTTATGCAGGTTTTCTAGATTTACTTGAGAAAGAAGAGTTCGATGAGGAGGAGACAGTTTTGATACCGCTGACCGGTTCCGGCCTGAAATCTGTTTAAAAGCGAAGATAGAAAAATGTTAATTGTTATGAAGTAATTTTACTTAATGATAGGTATGTCGAAATCGAAAGATTCTGTAAAAGTTGCGGTAGTTCAGTCCGCGCCTTCCTTGTTTGACAAGGAAAAGACGGCGGAAAAAGCTTGTGATTTGATCGATAGGTCATATGTAGGGGAGGCAGTGCGATAATCTTCACCTATGGGAAAAACTGTCGAAGCTCCTCTTTTTGAAGAAGAGGGAGTCCCTTATGCCGAACTTGATCTTGAAGAGATATTTAAAAGTAGATTTGATTTTGACGTGGTAGGCTATTACTCAAGACCTGACATTTTTGAGTTGAAGGTGAATGAAGAAGAACGAAAAAATGTAAGGAGGAAAAATCATGTTGACTGAGGATTTGAATGATAGAGAATTAGCGCGATACGATAGACAGATAAGAGCCTTCGGAGAAGAGGGTCAAGAAAAGTTGAAGGATTCAAAAGTCGCTATAGTAGGTCTTGGAGGTCTCGGTTGTCCGGCTTCTTTATTTTTAGCTACGGCGGGTATCGGGGATCTCTTGCTCATAGACTACGAAGGTATCGAATTGAGTAACCTGAACAGGCAGATACTGCACTGGGAAGAAGATGTCGGGGAGAAAAATAAAACAGAATCCGCATTGAGCAAACTGAAAAGACTCAATTCCGATATCGATATAGAAGTGTTTGACGAAAAGATGACCGAGGAAAATTTGGATATTTTAGACGGAGTGGATGTTATAGTAGACGCTTTGGATAACTTCGAGACTAGATATCTATTGAATGAGTTCGCTGTTGAGAAGGAAATACCGTTTGTTCATGCCGCTGTCGAAGGTTTTCATGGACAGATGACCACCATAATCCCAGGAAAAACTCCCTGCTTGAGGTGTATGTTTCCTGAAGGTCCAGAAAAAGAAGAGATCTTTCCGATTATCGGTACCACTTCGGGTCTCTTCGGCATAATGCTAGCTAACGAAGTGATAAAAATTTTGACGGGAAACGGAGAACTTTTGAAGGGAAAACTTTTCATCTTCGATATCGCCTATAATAATTTTGAAACTGTGAAGATCGATAAAGACCCAAACTGTTCTATCTGTGGATATCGAAGGTCTTAGTGAATATTTTTATACACAGTTTATGTTTGTGGTCCGATGACTGAAAAAGGTACATATGTACTCGCTTTGGATGAAGGAACAACCAGTGCTAAAGCATTTTTGATCGATCGGTCCGGTGAAGTTATAGGAGAGGGTAGAAACACCTTTGAACAGTTTTTTCCGAAACCAGGTTGGGTGGAGCACGATCCTGAAGAGATATGGGAGATGCAGTTGAAGTCGATAGATGATGCCATGAAAGGTGCGGGGGTGAATGCTGATGAGATAACTTCTATCGGGATAACTAATCAGAGAGAGACCACAGTACTCTGGGAAAAGGATAGCGGAAAACCGGTCTATAATGCCATCGTCTGGCAGGATAGACGCACCGCTGAAATGATAGATAAAATAAAAGCTGAGCGTTCCGATATGATCAAAAGTAAGACTGGTCTTATCCCGGACTCATACTTCTCAGCTTCAAAGATCAAGTGGTTGATGGAAAATGAAAGAACGGTCCAAAAAAGGATAGATAAAGGAGAGGTGCTTTTCGGAACGATAGATTCGTTCCTTATCTACAAATTGACTGGCGTCGATATACATGCTACGGACCCCTCTAACGCTTCACGGACGATGTTATTCGATATAGAAGAGTTGGAGTGGGATCCTGAACTGCTCGATCTTTTTGACGTTCCTTATCACATACTTCCGGAAATCAAGGAATCATCAGATTTTTACGGTTACGCGGAAAAAAATTTGTTAGGACGAGAGATCCCTATAAGTGGGTGCTTAGGAGATCAGCAAGCCGCCTTGTTCGGCCAATCGTGCTTCGAGAAAGGCATGGTCAAAAACACCTATGGAACCGGAAGTTTCGTTCTTAAAAATACAGGAGAGGAAAGATGTAGAACGGAAAATCTACTAGATACCGTGGCTTGGAGCTTGGATGGAGATGTAGATTACGCCTTGGAGGGCAGTGTTTTCATCGCAGGCGCGGGGATAGAATGGTTGAAGGATTCTTTAGGGATCATCCAAAATTTTGAAGATGCGGAGAAGATGGCAGAAGATGTTAAGAACGACGAAGAGGTTTATTTTGTCCCTGCTTTTGTAGGTTTAGGCGCACCACATTGGGATCAATATGCTAGAGGTCTGATAGTAGGTATAAGTAGAAGCACACGACCCAATCATCTTGCAAAAGCCGGATTGGAGGCGATGGGATATCTTTCTAGAGATGTATTGGATGAGATGGGGAAAGAAAGCGGTATCAAAAATCAAGAGATAAGGGTCGATGGAGGCGCCGCGAAAAACGATTATCTCATGCAATTCCAGGCCGATATTTTAGGAGGTAAGATCTTAAGACCTAAAAATCTAGAAACCACAGCTTTGGGAGCGGCTTACATGGCGGGTCTTTCAGTTGACTTTTGGAAGAATAAAAAAGAACTTGTTGATCTGTATGATATCGATAAGATATATGAACCTGAGATGAGTGAAGAGGAGAGAGAACGCTGTTACCGAGGCTGGAAGAAAGCATTGAAAAGATCGTTAGGCTGGTCTAAACAACATCTAGAGGTTTAAAGAATGTATAAGGTAGCTATTATAGGTGCAGGTATTGTTGGATCTTCTATAGCTAGAGTTATGAGCAAATATGAAAATTTAGAGGTTTTTTTGATAGAGAAAGAAGTCGACGTAGGTTGGGGTGCAACAAAAGCGAATACAGGTATAATCCACCCTGGTCATGAAGATGAACCGAAAAAATATCCCATGAGAGCTGAATTATGCGTTAAAGGCAATAGATTGTGGCGTGACTGGACGAAAGAATTGGATATCCCTGTAAGATGGCCTGGAGAATTGATGATCGCCAAAGACCAGGATGAACTGGAAACGCTCAAGAAATATTGAAAGATCGGTGAGAAGAACGATGTCCAAGAATTGAAGATAGTCGATAAAGAGGAACTTTATGAGCTAGATTCGAACTTGAATGAAAGTGTTGAATATGCTTTGTTGGCACCTACTGCAGGAGTACTCGCACCGTGGGAAGCCGTGATAGGTTTGGTTGAGAATGCCGTAGATAATGGTGTTAATACTCTTTTGAATACAACCGTTGAAGATATTATCGTGGAAGATGGAAGAGTACATTCTCTTATCACTGATGATGGCGAGATTGAAGTAGACATCGTGATAAACGCTGCAGGGCTTTTCGCAGATAAGATCTCAGA
>JBMCEH010000011.1:0-17982 GCA_048620775.1 Candidatus Natronoplasma sp.
GAGATATCTGCTCTTCCGAAAGTGAATTCAAAATTTGTTATTTCGGGATGAAGCCACTCCGTGGGAAAAATATTTATAGCCCGATTGTTTTTATGATTTTGTCATAAAAATGTATGACGTTTTAAGGTGATGAGTATGACGGAGAAATTTATCGATAAATTGGAGGAGTACAAGTACAATATCCTCTACTATGTCTATTTCATCAGCTGCCTTTTGGTCGCGATCTGGGTGGCGGACCCTGTTAATACACTAGCCTCTATTTTGTGAACTTCCTACTTAGGTTCCATCTATCAATGCCCTTACAGTCCTTGAAATAGATTCAGCACTATTGTATTCTGGAGACCATCCTAAATCCTTGATCCTCTCTAGCGATAGAAGCATTGTCTTCACATCTCCCTTCCATCCACCTTTACCTCCGTCTGAACCGCCTGTCCAATCATACTCTACATCTTTTAGACCCATCTCATGGCAGACGATATCAGCAATCTCTTTTACGTTGATGTAGTCTTCTGAGCCGAGGTTGAAGTATTCTACCCTGTTTTTCGCGTTTCTTGTTCCAAACAACATCCCGTCGATACAATCGGTTATGTAAAAGTAAGATTTTGTCGTGCCTGGAGGAGCTCCTAGAATCTCAAGCTCGGAAGGGTCGCCCTTCAATTTTTGTACGAAATCATAAGTGACCCCATGAGTGCTTCTAGGACCTACGACGTTAGCGAATCTGAAAGAAACCGATCGCATGTCGAAGGTGTGACAGAATGAAGAGATCAGAGCTTCACAGCTGAGTTTAGACGAACCGTAAAGAGAGATCGGTTCTAAAGGTCCTAAATCTTCAGGTGTAGGTATCACTTCAGTTTCACCGTAAACGGTAGAAGAAGAAGTGAAAACGATCTCGTCGACATCGTTCTCTCTCATAGAATCTAGTATATTATAAGTGGCGATGATATTTTGTTCTAGATGCACAAAAGTATCCTCTGCTCCAACTTTCACGTCCGGATTAGCAGCGAGATGAAAAACCATGTCGCATCCTTCCATCTCTTCTGATAATCTTTCCTTGTCCAAAACGTCTTCGACCACCAGTTCAAAATTATCTTCGTCTTCAAGATGTTCTACAAGTTCTTTCTTTCCGGACGACAAATTATCGTATCCGATAACTTGATTCTCTTGAACTAGAGCATCTACTAGATGACTTCCGATAAAGCCTGCCGCACCTGTCACGAGTATCTTTCTATTTTTCAATTTCATTTTAACACCTCATTTCATCCCGACTCGTCGGAAAATCGGGTTTTGAAAAGATTGTATAGGAATATAAAAACTACGATGATCAGGAATACTACAACTAACCACATGAGGATATTAGCCCCGAATACCAAGATGATCGCCCCTCCAGTATAATAAGAGACGATCCCTATCAGGAAACATCCTACGAAGGCGCCTATGATTATCGAAACCCATGCATAATATTTATTCATACCGATGACTCTCCCAAGAATCGAGGCACCAACACCACCGCTCCCCTGGAAAGGGATTACTACGAAAGAGGCTACCCCGTAAAAAGCTAATCTCTTTATCCACTGGTTTTTCTTCATTTTTCTAGCTCCAAATTCCTGGGATTTGTCTATCCATTTTCCCAACAACGGTATTTTTTTAGCTATGTAAAAATTATACAAGAGAAAGTATGATGTGACTACGTCTACAAAAGCGACAGATCCTGAGACTATAAAGATTGCTAAAACTGGCGATAATTGTAAAGATGGCAATCCCAAAAGTGTAAAAATAGTGGTCGGTATCACCGTCTCTTTACCAAAGGGAGGAAAAAGATAAGCAAACATCGCACCACCCACTATCCAAAATAAATTGTTATTTCCTAAGATCAAATAAAGTAGACCTATATATGAGAATCCGATAACGAAGGGGATGAAGAACAGGAATAGTTTGCCCCAGATATCCTCGTAGAATTCTTGTTCCTCTTTTAATATATAGATCATCAAACGTGAATATCATCAGGTGAGTAAAATATCTTTTGAATGAGTTTTTGGGATATTATTTTTCTATAACAATCATCGCGTGATCCTTTTGGCGGTGAGAGATATCTGTTTTAAGGACTACTTCATATCCTTCTTTTTGTAACTTATCTTCTACTTCTTCGTATATCTCTTCTGGAGATTTAGAAACGTCCATACTCTTCGCTTTCACCGCAATGATACCGATTGAATCTTCTTTAAGAAACCTCAAGTTTTTCAAAAAGATCTCAGTCTGATCCTTCTGTGAAATATCCTGATAAAGGAAGTCCACCTTTCCCACAATCCCTTCATATCTTTCTGGGTTCCTACCATCAGCCATTATAGAAAATATATTTCTCCTCTCTTTTGAAAGTGAAAGGAGATTCCTGAAAGGATCTCTCGCGAGCTCTACTGCGAATATCCTGCCTTCAGTCATTATATCAGATATATGACTGACTGTCGTTCCGTCACCCGCACCTAAATAGAGGACATCCATATCGGGCTCGATAGGGATCGATCCTTCCTTTTCGAGGAAAGCACAAAGTTTACTTCTCTCAGGGTCCCATTCCCTGTATTCAAAACCCTCCTCTTCGATCAGTTCTTCTCCATACACATCCTGTCCCGGTATGAGATTGAGGGTATAGTATTTCCCATCTTTTTCATATATGCCTACATCTACAGGTTTCATTATCTCAACTCTTCTATAACATCCGGTAAAACATCAACAAATCTTCTCACGCCTTCTTCAGGAACTGTGAAAGATACCCTTATGAAATCCTCTCCCGAGCTTTTTGAGACGTAAGTCCCCGATCTAACGAAGACGTCATGTTCATAGAGGAGTTTTTCCTGAAGGGTTTCCGGACTTATACCAGTTCCTCCGATATCGATCGCGAACATGTTAGTGTTCGAAGGATAAACGGGTAAAAACACATCGGCTATCCCTTCTACGCATTCTTTTATCAACCGCTGATTTTTTCTTGACTGTTCAACCATGTCATCCAACCACTGATCTTTGGTCTCCAATGCCGTTTTTGCACCGACCTGAGCAAGTACGTTCGCGGATAAAACGTTAGTACGGTACTTGTGAAGATGATCTGATACTTCATTCGGCATGATAAGAGCTCCAAGTCTCATGCCCGCAAATCCACAGTTCTTCGAAAAGCTGTATACTAAAAGGGTACGCTCGGGAACGAATTCAGTGGTAAGAGTATGATCGAGGGCAAAATCTCGATATGTGATATCATCTATTATCCACAGATCTTCATCTTTCACGATATCACAGATGGCCTTCACTTCATCTCTATCATAGGAGGAGCCGAGAGGGTTAAGTGGATCTATAAGAAGGATCATCTCCGTGTTTTCATCGACCTGTTCTTTTATCCCTTCCACTGTCATCTTGTAAGGAGGTTCGTAAACATCGATTTCTCTCATCTCCGCATCGCAGAGTTCGACTTGATGATGTATCGGCATAAAGCTAGGATCTGATGCGATGACGTTATCACCACTATTAAGCATGGCTCTCGTCAACCCATAGGTGGCTTCTATCGCTCCGTTCGTGATCAAGGCGCCAAAACCTTCAGTGAGACCCAAATCCTTCAACAAAACATCCCTTAGTCCCAAGATCCCCTGTTTATGAGGGTAGAGGTTGTACTTTTTTTCCTCAACCGCCTCGATTATATTCTCATTTATTTTCGGTGTAGTCTCTAACTGATTGGTATTTTGGCTCATCCAAACTATTTCTTTCTCCTTTTTATGGGCATATACGAACGGATCCTCTTTCAAATAACCACCGCTCAAATCATCATTAGTAAAACTATAAATCTTTCGGACGAAAACGAAAACACGATGATGAATGGGAAACGGAGTGGGAGTAAACTATTTATTGGGGTTGTCATCTAAATCAACCCCCTCAGTCGCAAATATTAAAGTGGAAGTCGAAACTTATAAACTAACGCTTCGACATCCTCAACTAATAAAAGAGCCTCTATTTGTGGAAAAAGTCGGCTCTTTTACTATACTTCGTAATTCGCTCCTGTGGTGTAGTCCGGCCAATCATCTCGGCCTTTCGAGGCCGATAAAGGCCAGGGATAGCCGATTACGGGGGTTCGAATCCCCCCGGGAGCATCTTTATTCTATATAACCATCTACATTTCATTATAAATCAGCATTCTAAATGAAAAAACTCTTATCCCTACCTCTTCTATTGAATCACGATGAAGAAACTGTTTACATACTGCCCGAATTGCAGAGCAGGATTTTATGTCGAGACCAAAAAAAGAGAGGGGGAAAAGGTAGAGGTCAACTGTCCTCGCTGTCAGTTTCGCTATGGAGATACGGTCGATACCGCTCGTACAAAAGAAATAAAGTACAATTGGGAACTATACGAAAGTATAAACATAGGTCTGATTTCAAATGAAGGAAATCCGCTTCACCTGAAAATCGCCGGGATCTCACTTTTCTCAACATTAGTCCTTTTTTCTATCGGTATCGTCTCGTTGCTGATCCTTGATTCTTTCACATTAGTACACAAGTCCTTGGGTCTTTCGGGAAGCATTTTCGCAATTTTTGTTATACTCGGCATCATAAATAGTTATAAGAAAAGATCCTTTGTCCTAGCTTTTACTGGCTCTCTTTTCGCCATATTCAGTTCCTTTATTTGGGGCTATTTGAACTCACAAGGAGATTTCCTGATATTCAGTCAGCATGTATCCCTTCCCTATACTGTGTTAGGACTGTTTCTTTCATTTCTTGCCCTGATCCTAATAATCAAAAACCGGTTGATCTTTGATCTTGGGTACTGATTCAATAGAGGTAGATCATATAAGCGAAATAGCCTGCAACCATAACCACTCCTTCAATCCTAGAAAGTTTTTCGCCAGTGTACATCGATATGGTGAGAAAAAGACTTGCTATGATCATAACAAAAATGGAGGAATATATCTCTCCTGAAAAAGTCAGCGGAACCACCACCGCACTCACTCCAATGACCATCAATATATTAAGGGTGTTAGAGCCTATGACGTTGCCAAGAGATATATCTGCCTCTTCTCTAAAGGCTGCAATGCTGGACGTGGACAATTCAGGTAAAGATGTCGCCAATGCTATTATCGTCAATCCAACTACGTCCTCTACAAGTTTGAAACGCCCGATATAAAAGATAGCAGAACGGATAGCCAGTTCCGATCCTATTATTATGCCGAGCAGACCTACGACAACTTTCAAAGCATTGATCGTCCAATCAGGGCTCTCATCAGAAGTCTTTTTATCTTCTACCTTGCCCTCGAGGACCTCATCATCATTTCCTCTCTTTAGGGCTAGCGATGCAAAAAATACAAGGTAGGCAACTAAAGCAATCAAAAGAAGGACTCCCTGCCATCTCTCTATCACGTTCCCGTCAGAGAGGAAAGGCCCTGCAAAGAGTATGAATAAGACCATGGCCCCAAACATCATGGGAATCTCTCTTTTGATAACCTCTATATCGACAGAAATAGGCCTGATTATAGAACTAACACCCAAAACCAACAATATATTAGCGATGTTCGAGCCTATAACGTTACCGACGGATATACCTGGTTTGTTCTTGAGAAGCGCATTCAAACTAGCTCCGAGTTCAGGCAGGGAGGTACCAAACGACACAAGAGTTAATCCTATAATGATAGTGGGAACTCCGATATGCGCTGCGATCTTGGCTCCACCTTCTACCAGAAAGTCGGCACCTTTTAATAGGAGGAGGATACCGATAGCTAGGATCGCTGTCCATGCTAAAATCAATATCATTTCGTATATTTCATTTAGTATCTACATAAAAAACTTTTAGTATAATATCCATACATTATTGTTAGAACTCCATCATGGGCGTCAGAAAATTTAACGATGATATAATATTGGTCGGTGTAGACTATATCGGGGACGATAGTTTAGATTTGGAACTGATTGCCCTAGTAGATAAGTACGAGCCCGATGTTGTCGGATTAGCTCTCTGTGATAAACGATTCGAAACGATGGAGGAGAAAGAAAAATGGCTAAATAAACCCTTGATCCCGGCTTATAAAGAGGGTGATGTTGGAACGCTCATCTACCAAACGTTCATAGAAGCTTTGAGAGAAAATCTTAGAAAATTTAAACATGTTGAAGCAGAAACTCATGTGGCAGAATTGGTCGATCTTGCAGATTTTTTTAAAGTCGATGTGGAATTCATAGACAGAGACATCACTCTCACCCTCAAAAGAGCCTATAACAGCATGTCTATTTTGGAAAAATTGAAGATGGCGTGGTATTTGAAGTCCGCTATGCTTTCTTTTTCAGAGGATATCAAATCCGAATCTGTGGAAGGGATGGACGATCAAGATGACTTGGTTGATGGGGTTCTCATAGCTCTAGATAGATTCGCACCAGATGTCGCAGAAAGGCTGAAAGAAGAAAGGACAGAGTACATGGCCAAAAAAATATATCAGTCTTCCAAAAATAAAAAAATTTTGAGTGTGTTGCCTGATAGTAAGATCGATGACGTTATTGAGGAGTTGAAGAAATTAGAAAGGGAAGAAAAAAAAGGACCAATCAAAGGATACTCTCATCTAGAAGAGGTGGGAAAAAAATTGTATAAAAAAGCCCTTCACTACACACCTCACATATTACTCATAGGCTTTGCTGTATACCTCTTTTTCTTTTCCGAAACTTTGAATATATGGCAAGCTTGGATATATTGGGTCTTGGTCGTAGGAGGGATGTCAGCTTTGGGTTCAGCTCTGGTAAAAGGACATCCGATTTCCGTGATCATTTCATTTATACTAGCTCCTATCATGTCTTTAACATTACACGGCCCGGGATGGGTCGCGGGATACGTAGAGGCTAGGGTCCGAAAGCCAAAGATAAAAGATATAAGCGATCTAACCTCCTCAAAATCTATCAATGAATTCCTATCTAACAATCTAGTTCGTCCGGTCATGGTAGGAGTATTTGCGAATATTTTCACTTGGCTAGGACTTTTCATAATACTCCCAATTCTTATAGCGTTGACATAACTGCGGGGATGTACGAAAAATATAACAAAGAACAGATTTCTACAGCACTATAAAGATGAACGTTAAAGATTCTATCAAGTGGTTCATACAGGGTTTTGCGATGGGGCTAGCGAACATGATGCCAGGAATCTCTGGAGGCACGATCGCGCTTATTATAGGTATTTATGAACGGTTGATTCACGCCATCAACACAATCCCATTGAAAAGTTCCTTGACTATCTTTAGTGGGAAAAAAGAAAAGTTCATTAAAGAATTGAAGGATGTAGATTATGAGTTTCTTTTTCCCCTGATCATAGGTGTAGGTTTAGCAACCCTGATACTAGCCCTATTTATCGGGACTTTCATAGATGATTATCGGGGTATGACTTTTTCATTCTTCTTCGGCTTGATCCTAGCATCTGCAGGAATACTTTACCACAAAATAGAGCATTTCGAGGCTTCTATGTTTATACCGGGATTCGTAGGATTCTTTTTTTCATTTTACATAGTAGATTTATCTTCATTTGGAGCTAACCATTCACTGCCTGTGATTTTTCTCTCTGGCCTTATATCCATCCCTTCGATGATCTTACCTGGCATCTCTGGATCAACCATATTAGTGATCCTACAGCAATGGGATTATCTTCGAAAAGCGCTCACCCAAATCGACATCTTGGTGATAGTGACCTTCATGAGTGGAGCCATTACTGGTCTGTTCAGCTTTGCCAAAATAGTGGATTTCCTCTTCGAGAGATATAGAAAAGCGACATTGGTATTTCTTTTTGGGCTGGTTTTGGGAGGTCTAAGAGAACCCGCAAAGGAAGCTTTTGCGACTAACCCCACTTTTCTAGAATGGGTCATCCCCGCTACAATAGGGGCCCTCCTTGTAAGTGTTTTAGACTGTTTCTATCGTCTCCAGCTAGAGTGATCATATCCTTCTAAAGCCCCTTCTCACCCATCTAGAAAAAGTCCTTTTCATATAGAACAGGTTTCGTGACAGGGTTCTGCTTTTTCCATCCACATCAGTATTGCCCTTCTTGATCTCTTCCATAACATCTTGCCAATCACTTACACCTTCAGAGAGAGTATATGCTTGTCCGATGCTTTTCAACCGATGGGCATCACTTCCACCGGTGATCGGGAGCCCTAATTCATCAGCCATTTTTTGGGCCTTTTTGTTCTCCCGCTCCCAACTCCTTCCGTTCAACCCTTCGATGCCGTCCCAGTCATTTTCACGTACAGTTTTTTCACCTAGACCTGATACGATCCTAAAAGGATGGACGGCTATAGATAAACCACCTTGTTCTTTTATTCTGTCTCTAGTCTCTTGAATAGAACATCGTGATTCTATCTCTTCTTGAACACCGAGAGCCATCACATGGCCGCTCAAAGTGCTGACCTCCATAGCCGGAATGATAATGAGGTCGGTTTCGATATCTTTTGAACTAAAATATCCCTCTAAAGAATTATGGTCCAAAAAAGCTAGACCATCTAAGCCGATCTTTTCCGCAGTCTCGATTATATCTTTAGGTGGTATATCCGAGTCGTCAGAATACGAAGAGTGAACATGTAAATCAAACTTCATCGATCTTCGCCTCGACAAAATCGAATATCTTTCGTTTCAATTCTGATTCACTCTCATCGAGGATGTCTTCTATCTTTTTTTTGAGTTCTACCTTTTGCCCTTCATCCGCCACGAGCATCCTACTCGCGTACACCATAGCATCTACAAGAGGATTTTCACGACCAATATAACCGTTATTTCCTTTTTCCTCTACGATCTCAGCTTCGATGAGTTTGATGTTTGCCTCGCCGTATCTGTCTTCTTCAGATACGACCTTAGTCCGAACTACATTACAGAAGTAAATCTTGGTCGCCTCAACCGGATAGAGATACCCGTCTTCCTCAACGAGTCCATCTGTAGATAATTCAGATTCATCTGATTCATCATGACCTGTCAGAGCAGCCTTGAAGAACAAAACGGGTTCGTCTGTCAGTGAAAAAGTGAAATTTATTTCTTCTTCCAGTTTTCTACCTGTATCAGAAGGCAAATAAATCCGACTGCCAAATCTTTCGTCTTCTATTTCAGCTCCTATCGCCGCAGCATTCGGCGAATCCCCGTCAGTAACCAAAATACCTTCATAATAGGACATATCAGGCGACTTCCATTCCACCTTTAGAGGAAGTTGTATTATTCTTTTTTTCTGGCATATTCACTTTTGGAAGAGGAATCGGAGGAGGCAGATTCAGATCTCTCGCTATCGTTACTGATTCCGGGATACAATTATTGATTATAGTTGTATGGATTTTCTTCGCTACTTCGTTCGGCATCTTGTTATTTTTTCTCCAATTATCAGCAAGGTCAGGATATTCACCTATGAACTTTAGACCCCCCTCTATTTTGATAACACCCATACCGGAGTAATTGGCGGTGAACCTGAAGTCGATTTGGTTTGTCTTTGGATCGATCTTATTTATTTTAGTTACGGAGCTGTTGTGATTAATCTTGATGTTCTTTTTCTTCTCTTCTCTTTTACTGTAGCGCTCAGCATCTATCGATTTCAATTCAAACTCTTTGATATTCATCAATATTTCTAGACGATGCTGCCTTAATAATCTTTTCATGTTTCTTAAAATCCAAAACAGGGAAAATATTTATAATAATGTAAAGCGTATTTTGAATGGAACTGTTAGTTCCAAAAATATAGTGATCAACATGTCTGGAAGCACAATTGAAAATATCTTAGAAGAAGTCAAAAAGGAACCAGGGATAGATAACCTAACTCTGGTATCACGTACTGGGATGCATATCGCAGGAGAGGCACCGAAAGAGGCTCATCAGGAGACCTATATAGCGATGTCAGCTATCCTTTTGGGTTCGTCAGAAACTGCAACTTCGGAATTAGATGATGATCTGGAGTATGTTCTAGTCGAATTAACCAACACTAGGATATTGATCCAAGAGTGTGGTCCCTCGGCTATTTTGGTGGCAAAACTAAGATCAAACAGCGATTTGGTGAAGGTTTTAGAAGCGACTGAAAGACCGATCAAAGAACTAAGAAAAATACTATGAAATTTCAAGGAGGTTTTATCTATTAGCAAAGGTTTCATCAACTGTAACGTGATTCCTGTTAAAAATAGGTCCCAAAGGTACCACGGATTTATGGTTGAAGAGAGGAAGATAAAATATATAGATGATTTTGACAGGATCATGGGTGGTTCCGAGGAAAAGGTGGATCTTAACGGAAATTTCGTGCTCTCGGGATTCATAGATTCTCATACACACTTGGTAGAAGAAGGCTTGGACATGGAGAGTGTGGACCTCCTTGATGTGGAAACTCTAGAAGGTGCTCAATACTATCTTGAAAAAGAGGCTTCTGAAACACCAGAGGGTGAATGGGTGATTGGGGTAAACTTTGACGAGTCGACTTGGAAGAGGACAGACTATCCCACTAAGGAGGACTTAGATGAGATTACTGAAGAACATCCTCTGATCATCAAACGGATATGTGGACATGTAGCAGTAGCAAATTCTAACGCAATGGAGAGGATAAGCGAGGACTGGAAAAATGTCGATAGAGATAAAGGCCTCTTAAGAGAAGAGGTGGTTTGGAACCTTGATGATATAATGTCTATCACTAAAGAAGAAAAAATACAGGCGATTAAAAGAGCGATCAAAAAAGTACATTCCAACGGTATCACTTCAGTTCATGATGTAGTAGACCGAAACAGTTGGAAAGCATACAAAGAGTTAGATGAAAAAGAATCTTTGAATCTGCGGATAAATTGTTATCTGCATTATGACGAAGCTGAAGGGTTGTCTCCAGTCGAGGTTAGTGAATTCCTATCTCTCAAGGGATTGAAGATGTACGCCGACGGTTCCATCGGGGGAAGAACCGCCGCGCTGCATGAGGAATACGAAGATGATCCCGGTAACAGAGGACTACTTTTACTCAGAAGGGAGGAGATGGAAGAGATAATAGAGAAAGCTGAAGAACGAGATTTTCAGATGATGACCCATGCGATAGGAGATAGAGCGATTTCTACCGTTTTGGACGCATTCGAGAACGCCTCCGAACGATGCGGGGAATTGAGACACAGAATCGAACACGCAGAGATGCTCTGGGAGGAAAACATCAAAAGGATACGTGATCTCAATATGGTTCTATCAACTCAGCCCAATTACGCGTACAAGTGGTCCTCATCGACAGAAATGAATGAAATGCGTTTGGGGAAGGAAAGATTAGAGAAATGTAATCCTTATTGGGATATACAGAGAGCTTTGATCGAGATGGCCTTCGGATCTGATAATATCCACCTATCACCTTTGTTCAACATCTACTGTGCGACTAATCACCCTATACTGAACCAGAGAATATCTACTTATAACGCGCTTAAAAGCTATATCTCCGCTGGAGCTTATGCATCTAGAAACGAAGACAGATATGGGACTTTTGAAGAAGGTAAATTGGCCGACTTCGTGGTTCTCACCGAGAATCCACTAGAGGCTACCGATGTGAGAGACATCGAAGTGAAGATGACTGTGGTGGGAGGAAAGATAGTCTACGACGATAGATAGATTTAATAAGAGTTTTTTGTCGCCGAACAGTTTAATTAATCCGATTACCTTAAATAACTCCACTCTTTTTTAGAAACGGTGTTAATATGAGCGAGATACTAGATAATTTGAAGTATACTGAAGATCACGAATGGATAGAAGTGAATAGCGGAGAAGCACGCTACGGT
This sequence comes from Candidatus Natronoplasma sp., assembly GCA_048620775.1. GTDB lineage: Archaea > Thermoplasmatota > Thermoplasmata > Halarchaeoplasmatales > Halarchaeoplasmataceae > Natronoplasma. The sequence continues at coordinate 11,747 of JBMCEH010000011.1, forward strand.
ATAACAGACTACGCACAGGACGAACTAGGGGATATCGTTTACGTTGAACTTCCCGAAGTTGGTGAAGAAGTGAACAAAGGAGATATGTTGGGAGTTATCGAATCCGTCAAGACCGTATCCGACCTCTATGCTCCATTATCGGGGACGATAAAAGATGTGAATGGCGAACTCGAAGGAGCTCCAGAGCTCCTAAACGATGATCCCTATGGAGATGGCTGGATCGTAGTTCTTGATATCGGTGATGAAGAGGAGTTGGATAGTCTACTCGATCCAAAAGAGTATGAAGATGTGGCAGAATAAAAATTTTTACCTTCCTTTATATTTATAAAAAGGAGTTAAAAATAAGAGTTTTTGGTCCTAGTCCAAGATGCTGTAGTGCTTGTGCGCAGGGAAGTCGTCATGGAAACAGAATTTTATCTTCTGGAAGTCCTTTCTAAACTCCATCACATCTTGCTTGACTTTTTCCGGACTCTCATCATCAACTATTATCCTCTTGATAAATTCAGCCACTTCACCCATATGACTTTCTTTCATCCCTAACCGAGTTAAAGCCTGACTTCCAAGCCGTATACCGCTTGGTTCATTGGCGCTGTCCACATCGTCCCAGGGCATCAGGTTCTTATTAGCTATGATATTTGCATCCTCCATCGCTTCTACTAGCGTCTCCCCTCCGCCCTGATCCTGGACATCTATAGCTAGAGTGTGAGACCTAGTGAAGCCTTTATGTTCGCAAAGTACTGTTATACCTCTCTCATAGAGTGCTTGACCTAAGGCCCGAGCGTTCTTGATTATCTGATCGGCGTACTCTTCCCCAAATTTCTGGTGCTCCGCAAGCGCAACACCGAGTGCTGCCATTGAGTGCAAATGATGGTTCGAAACGACGCCGGGGAACATACCAAAGAAGAGACTTTCTTCCATCTGTTCATCTCTTGGATTTGAAAGGATGATGCCTCTTTGTGGACCCGGTAAAGTCTTGTGGGTGCTGCCAGTCATGACATCAACACCGTTTTCCATTGGCTGCTGGAATTTTCCTGCAGCTATCAAACCGAGGACATGAGCCGCATCATACCAAACGTGGCATCCGACTTCTTCGAAAACGTCCTGTAACTCCTCGAGCGGAGGAGGAAACATGAACACAGATCTGCCGAAAAGAGCTATATCAGGTTTTTCTTCTCTGATCAGTTCTTTCGTACCCTCCAGATCTATATTCATCTCTCCAACATCGAAAGGATACGTTTTTGGTTCCATTCCTCTAAGTCCTACTGAACCAAATTTAGCGCTGCTTATGTGAGCACCGTCAGAGACATCTACAGAGGTAATACTCTTACCTGGCCCACCTAATGCCATCAAAACAGCTTGATTTGCATTAGTTCCAGAGATCGGTCTAACATCTGCATAATCTACTCCAAAAAGATCTTTAGCTAGTTCTTGAACTTTTAGTTCGATATTGTCTACGTAAATGTTTCCTTCATAATATCTGTTTCCTGGAGCTCCCTCTGCATATTTATCTTGGAGTTCAGACAACATGAGATCTTTCGCCATCGGACTTATTATGTTCTCCGAGGCGATCATAGGTAGTGATTTAGAAAACCACTCCGTGTGTTTTTTAGCCTGTTCATGTATGTAATCTGCTTCTTTCTTCATAAGAACACCTTCCGGAAGGGAATTAGAAACAACCTATTAAATCGTTTCTGTTCGAGGACTCAATCACATCAAACAGACTAATAAGGGCAAAAACCTTATGTCTCGGCGTATATTCTAAAGCATAGAAATAGGGATGGAACCATGGCTAAAGTAGAAGATTTTAAAGCAAAAGACATAATGAGCGAAAAGTTACCCTACGCGGACCCTAATGATGCAGTTTCTGATGCGATCGGGCTGATGAGGAAACATGACATGGAAGAAATTCCAGTGGTACAAGATGGCCAAGTGATGGGCGTGTTAAGCGATACTATGTTTATAGAACGGAGAAATCTATCTTTCTCCACTAAATTAAAACATCTAATACATAAAGGACCGAGTGTAGACGAAAACGACTCATTGGTTGAAGTCAGTGAGATGCTCCTTTCCTCCGATTATAGGGGTGTTCCAGTGACCTCCAAGTCGGATGACTACATAGGCTTCTTGACCAGGAAGGACATAACTGAAGTTATTCCTCGTTTAGAAGAACTAAAGAAAACCACTGTTAAAGAGTTTATGACACCTTCACCGGCTACCATCAGTGAAAATGAAAATATCGGAAAGGCAAGAGCGATGATGAAAAGATATGATGTCAGAGTAATCCCAGTAGTGGACAAGCACGGCACACTCCGCGGCATGGTAGGGATACAAGATATATTAGAGGGCACGGCTAGACCGGTTACTAGGCAGGAGAAAGGTGTTAGAAGTGGTGAAAGAGACTCTCCATATCGAGACATGGAGATACAAAGTATAATGTCAGAGCCGCCTATAACCACGGATCCTAACTCAAGGATACACGAGGCCGCAGAGAAAATGACTGATCATGATATATCCACTCTAGTTGCTACAAAAGATAACGAGATCAAAGGGATATTGACTCAGTATGATCTTATAGAGATGCTCACAAGCTTTAGAGAGGGGGAGCAAGTTTACGTGCAGATAGCTGGACTTGAAGAAGGACCGGAAGTTTACGATCAGATGTATGAAGTGATCCAGAGATATCTGAAAAAAATAAATCAAGTCCTCAAGCCTTTAGTTTTGAATGTCCATGTGGTATCTCACCAAAAGGAAGGTAATCAGAGAAAATATAGTGTCAGACTGCGTCTGTCTACTGAATACGGAATGCTTTACGCCAAGGAATTCGATTGGAACATGATGAGTGCTCTTGACGACGCTCTCGACAGCCTGAAAAAAAGGATCTTCGAGGAAAAGGAAAAAAGAGTCAAAAGGCGGAAACATCCAAAATATCAGAAGATAATATCAGAAAGTGAGCAGTAAAGAACCACCTATGGGATATGCAGCATTGTTCTCCGGCGGAAAGGATTCTTCCTTGGCTCTTTGGAAGGCTCAATCTTTGGGCTTGGATATAGATTATCTCGTGACTGTTTATCCAAAAAGAAAAGACTCCTACATGTTCCATAAGCCAAACCTTCATCTGGTCCCACAACTCGCAGAGTCATTAGATATAGAATTGATGAAGATAAAGACCGCTGGTGAGAAAGAAAAGGAATTAGAGGACCTCAAAGAAGGCTTGAAAAATCTGGAAATAAATGGACTCATTACAGGTGCCGTCGCTTCGAAATACCAATTGGAGAGGATAGAAAACGTATCGAAAGAACTGTCGCTAGATGTGTTTGCTCCTTTATGGAATATGGACCAATCTGAGCTACTAGATGAGCTTTTAAAGAACGACTTTCAAAGTACCTTGGTCAGCGTATCCGCGCTTGGACTTGACGATGGATGGCTTGGAAAGACGATAGATGAGAAATGTATTCAAGACCTTAAAAAGCTGAACGACAGATATGGTATAAATATCTCCGGAGAAGGTGGTGAATACGAAACCCTCGTTCTAGGAGCTCCTAATTATGATCAAGATTTCAAAGTGGTGGAAAAAGAGAAACGTTGGGACGGGAAAAGGGGAGAACTAGTGATCAAAAAATTAAAAAAAGTAATTTGAGGGGTACGATAACCATCTCTTCAATTTTTACATTAGTAGCAATCACTGTTTTTTTTTTTTACCTCATATGTTCTCTGTCGCCAAAGGCGAAATCCTGCTCGCTTCCCAGACCCTTCCAGAAGGTTTCGACAGCCTTTTTATCACCCTTTTCATCTTCTTCAATCTCGCCCTGCATCAATGCCAATTCTGCTGTAAGTGATTTATAGTGTCCTTTTTCCATCAAGGCCAAGTACCCAAAGAAAGAAGAGTAATTGTTAAACCTTTTACCCATATATTCGTAAATCACCCTCGCATTTTCTTCATTCCCTATCCCTTTCTTAAGTGCATCGATCACATTCCTAGCATTAGAAAAATCATAGGATGTCTCATGGGGAGGCAATTCATCTGTATCTGGAACCTCATAATCTCTAGTCCCAAATTTTTCTTCATATCTTTTCAAGAGTTCTTCCTTGTGGATCTCCTCGTCATTTGCTAACCCCTTATATCTTTCCTTCACCAACACCCCTATCGCGGCTTCAGCAAAATCAGAATAGAACTTATTCGCTTCCTTTTCCGCTTCTATAGAATAAGCCATCAATTCTTTGAAACTGAACTCGTCCAACTTTTCTTCCATCATATTATCAGATTGATTAACGTTAGAACGCCTTTAAATATTTTCCGTAAATTGGAAGCTAACATATTTATATCAAGAGGGTATTTGTATGACGGTGCAAACATGCGAGATCTAGTCGAATTTGGTATCGATGAATTAGAAAAAAAGGATATTCAGTACGGAGACTTCAGGTTGTCAGAAATAGATATGGAAGTCATAAATGTGAAAAATGGAACGGTAGAAGCGATAAAAAGCAGCGAAAGTAAAGGTTATGGGATTAGAGTAATAGACGGTGGTTGGGGTTTCGCATCTTCTGCTGACCTCACAGAGCAAGGAATCAAGAATACAATAAAAAGGGCTAGAAAGATAGCGAGAGCTTCCTCTAAAGCTTCTGAACCAATCGAACTCAAAGAGGTGGAGATCCATCAGGACAGTTACACTACACCTTATAAAAAAGATCCATTCGAAATCGATCTAGAAGAAAAACTAGAGTATCTACTGGATGTCGATGAGGGGATGGATATAGACGAGAAAATCAAAGTAAGAAAATGCAACTTCAACGCTTGGAAAACAAAAAAATTTTTCGCAAGTACTGAAGGAGCTAGAATAGAACAAGATTTGATCAAGACTGGAGGAGGATTGAGTGTGAACGTATCCGATGGTGAAGACACTCAGACAAGAAGCTATCCGAACTCATTCGGTGGAGATTACAATTCTAGAGGTTACGAGTTCTTTGAAAATCTAGAACTTTTAGAACATGCGGAAGAGACGGCACAAGAAGGTGTTAACCTTCTTGATGCGGAACAGTGTCCTGAGGGTGAGATGGACATCATATTGAACACGAATCAATTGGCGCTGCAAGTTCACGAGAGCTGTGGTCATCCCACAGAACTTGACAGAGCCCTCGGAACCGAGGCGAGCTACGCAGGTACAAGCTTTATGACACCAGACAAACTAAATGATCTTAGATATGGGTCTGATTTAGTAAATTTAGTTTCCGATCCTACTGCTGTAGGCGGGCTAGGAACTTTTGGTTATGACGACGAAGGTGTCAAAGCTAAAAAAGTCGAGCTGATAAAAGATGGTATGTTCGTGGGATATCAAGCTTCAAGAGAAGGAGCTGCAAAAGTTGGAACAGAAGTTAGCGGAAGTATGAGAGCCGATGGTTGGAAAAATCTCCCCTTAGTTAGGATGACCAATATCAATCTTGAGCCCGGCGACTGGTCCAAGAAAGAAATTATAGAAGAAACTGATAAAGGCATAATATTCGACGGAATAAAGAGTTGGAGTATAGATGATAAAAGACTCAACTTCCAATTCGGTACCGAAGCTGGATATCTGGTCGAAGACGGAGAGATAACCGATTTAATTAAAAATCCGACCTACACCGGGATAACTTACGAGTTCTGGAGAAACTGTGATGCGATCGCTGGAAAAGAGGATTGGATATTGCATGGAGTGCCAAACTGTGGAAAAGGTGAACCGCCTCAGACTATGCAAGTGGGTCACGGTTGTGCACCATCTCGATTCAGAGATATCAGAGTGGGGGTGGGAAAATGGTAGGTTCAGAACAAGATTTTGAGAGAATTTCAGAAAAACTAGAAAAAGAAGCTAGGGCAGATGAAATAGAGGTGAGGATCATAAAAAACGATACAGCACTTACTAGATACGCCAACTCTCAAATCCATCAAAATGTCGGGCAAGAAGATGTAGATGTTTCGATAAGAGCGGTTTTCGATAATAAAACCGGAGCGGCTAGCACGAACTCTCTCGAATTAGATTCTTTAAAAAGATGCCTGTCTAAAGCCGAAAAGATAGCAAAATATCAGGAGGGTGACCCGGATTTCAAGGGTCTCCCGGAAACAAAGGAACAAAAGATCGTCAAAGAGAATTACGTAAAAGATACTGCAAAATTTACCCCTGACCAGAGAGCCCAAAAAGTAAAGGAGATAATAGAGATGGCTAGTAATGAAGGCATCGACAGGGTCTACGGAGCGTTCCAGACTC
>JBMCEH010000012.1:0-16284 GCA_048620775.1 Candidatus Natronoplasma sp.
ATGAGTTAGAGTAATATTATATTACTCGTTAAATCACAGATTTAGGAAGGTGACTTCTTGGACAAAGAGTTAAAAGATCTATTCCTTGTGTAATCTCCAGTGCCCAACATATAAAAAATATCACAGTTTATACTCGTCTTCTCTTTTCTGGTGATCCTCTCGATTCTGTTCTCTCTTTAGTTTTATCAACCATCCTTCATCAGGAACCTTTCTCTTTTCATCTCTTCTCAAGCAACACTTATCAAACAAGATCATAAGCAAAACAGCTACCACTGAAAAGAACCACAGATAATCTCTCAGTCGAAATGAATGTCTCTGGTTTTGGAAGAAAGGGGTGTAACCTCCAAAATAAAGTGTTAATGATGAAAGAAAAATTATAGCTACGAAAAGGATGACGAGGAACGCATTTTCTTTAGAATTCAAAGGCCATCACCTATGCTTTAATCGGAAGTATTACCTATCGGGATATATTAATTCTTGCCCCATATAGAAGTGAAATCTCATAAAAAACCGAAATCTTCTTGTATATGATGACAAAACTCAAATTGTAGTATTATAACGTGCTTACGATGTCCATAAAACATGTAGAAGGATCAGGGACTTCCGAAACTTTACCAGATGACTTCGAGCCCTACGTTAAAAGATGGTTCAACGAAGAGTTTGATGGGCTTACCCCTCCTCAAAAACATTCTTTTGAACTCATCCACGAGAGAAAAAATTCTTTGATATGTTCTCCAACGGGTTCCGGAAAGACGCTCTCTGCATTTCTCTCAATCTTAAATGAACTGTTCCTGCAGGGAGACCGGGGTGAATTAGAAAACAGGGTCTACTGTCTTTATGTTTCTCCACTGAGAGCACTAGGGAATGACATACAGCGCAACTTGAAAAAACCTCTAAGAGGGATAAAGGAAATAGCAGAAGACATGGACATCGTAATGCCAGAGGTGAGAAGTGCTGTAAGGACGGGAGATACGCCTTCACAGGCAAGACAGAAGATGTTAGAAGAGACCCCACATATCCTTGTCACCACTCCAGAGACTCTCGGAATAATATTGAACGCCCCAAAGTTCAAAGAAAAATTGAAAGACATAAATTACGTGATAGTGGACGAGATACATTCGCTCTGTGAAAATAAGAGAGGTGCACATCTCTCACTTTCTTTGGAAAGACTGCAGGAGATGTGTGATCAAGAACTGACCAGGATAGGACTTTCCGCGACACAGGCACCGATCGAAGAGATAGCTGAATTTCTTGTTGGGTACGAGAATGATGAGCCAAGACCGTGCAATATAGTGAATGTCTCGTCAGCTAAGGAGATGGATCTCAAAGTGGTCTCCCCTGTTGAAGATCTTATACACACCTCTGGAAAGGTTATCAACGAGAGTATGTACGAAAAGATCGATAGATTAGTTAAAGATCATGTCACCACCTTGATATTCACGAACACTAGGAGCGCTACGGAAAGAGTGGTAAATAACTTGAAAAACATGGATCTAGAATTTTATGAAGGCGACATAGGTGCGCATCACTCTTCCATGAGCAGAGAGAAAAGGATCGATGTGGAAGAGTCACTAAAAGCGGGAAAATTGAGCGTCGTAGTGACCTCTACATCTCTCGAGTTAGGTATAGACATAGGTTATATAGATCTGGTATTACAGCTCTCGTCTCCAAAAGGCGTATCGAGAGCTATACAGAGGATAGGCCGATCCGGTCATAAGGTGGACGAGTATGCAAAGGGAAGAGTCCTAGTGATGGATAGAGGAGATGCCTTAGAATGTACGGAGATGATGAGATGTGCTAAGAACAGTAAACTCGACAGGGTAAGGATCCCAGGAAATTGTTTAGATGTTCTTTCACAGCACCTTGTCGGCATGGCATGCAACAAAAAGTGGGATGTTGAAACGGCCTTTGAAACTATCTGTAAAAGCTTTAATTTTAGAGATCTAGATAAAAAGGATTACGAAAAGACACTGAAATATGTCTCAGGAGATTACGTCTCTCTTGAAGACCAAAAAGTTTACGGAAAGATCTGGATAGATACCGATGATGACGGAAAACGAGTTTTTGGAAGACGAGGTAAGATGACCCGCGTGATCTACATGACCAATATAGGGACTATCCCCGATCAGAGTGCATATCGGGTCCATACCAGAAACGGCCGTTTTGTGGGAACCCTTGACGAAGAGTTTTTGGATAGGCTGACCAAAGGAGACATCTTCGTCCACGGTGGAGATACCTACGAATTCCGCTACACTAGAGGGATGAAAGTCTATGTGGATGCGAGACCCGAAAAGGCCCCTACAGTACCTTCATGGTTCTCTGAGATGCTTCCTTTAACATATGATCTAGGTAGAAAGATAGGTAGATTCAATAGGAAAATATGGAAGATGATAAAAGAAGATAAAGATCCTTCTGAATGGACCAGGAACAACTATTATCTGGATGAAAATACGATATCCTCCATCGTTTCATACCTCGAAGAGCAGCACCGTTATGTCGGGTTGGTTCCGACTGATTCTCATCTTTTGGTCGAAAAGAACTATGAAGGAGATAAAATAAATTTGATCTTCCACACGATCTTTGGTAGGGAGGTAAACGATGCTCTATGTCGGATCTTTGCGGACATAACTTCCGATATGTTATCTTCAAACGTCGGCATAGTTGTGGACGACCATGGTTTCGTTCTGATCTGTCCTAAGACAGAGTTACCTGTAGATAGATTGATCAAAAGAGCGGTAGAAAGCGATCTGAGGGAGGTTTTGAAGCGCGCAGTAAGAAAGACAGAACTTATGAAGAGGAGATTCAGACATGTAGCAGGCAGAGCGTTGATGATACTTCGAAATTATAAGGGTAAAAAGATGAGCGTCGGGAAGCAGCAGATGAGATCTCATTTCCTGCTTTCCGCATGTGAGGATGTAGATGAAAGATTTCCCATAGTTAAGGAGACCTACCGGGAGATAATCGAAGATTATATGGATATCGGAAACGCTTCTGACATAATCGCTGAGCTCGATAGTGGAGACATGAGTTACGAAGTTGTTGAGACCGACGTGCCTTCGCCTTTCGCTCATAATTTGGTGATTCAAAGTCAAGGCGACGTATTGAAACTAGAAGATAAGAAAGAGAGGCTACAGAACTTGCACCAGAAGGTCATGGAAAAGATCGGAGGTGAGAGTTGAATGAATATATTTGATAGATTTGAAATTGTTGGGAACTATCCCGCTCTTTACTGTGAAAAGATAGAGGCGCTGATCATATCAGACCTTCACTTGGGTTTAGAATCCCTCATGGCAGATTCTGGTATGTACATGCCAAAGTTCCAGTTGGAAGATATGAAAAAGGATCTTAAATATCTGAGTAGTGAGAGGGATTTTGAGAATTTGATAGTGTGTGGAGACATCAAACATGAATTTTCCGAAACATCTTACCAGGAAAAGGTGGAAGTGGAAGAGTTCATCGAGTTCTCACAAACTCTAGCCGATAATATATATCTCGTGAAAGGGAACCACGATAACTACCTGATCTATACTGTCCAGAATCATGATGATGTGGAGTTAAAAGAATCATTCGTTTTCGATGATGTTAATTTTATCCACGGTCACGATAAGATGGAAAGCATGAATGGACTGGATATAGAATACGTGATAATAGGTCATGAACATCCTGCTCTCAGCTTGACCGATGAAGTAGGAGCAAGAGAAAAGCTACGCTGTTTCCTTTTCGGAGAGATGAGGAACGGTAAAAAGCTGATAGTTCTGCCCGCTTTTTCTAGACTAGCTGAAGGATCTCAGATGAACCAGGTGAGAGAGGAACAACTTCTTTCGCCTATTCTTAAAGACATGATAGAGATCGGTGAGATGAAAGCTATAGGTGTAGATAAAGAGGCCGGGCTTTTTGAATTCCCGGAGATCAAGAAGATTAGATCTCTTTAGTCGTTCATCTATCTATTCTGGATATATCTTTTACTATGCAGAATTCCTCTCCCTTTACATGCCCCAAAGATCCTAACTTTTCTAGATTCAATCTGTGGTTTTTGATACCCTCTTTCTCGGCCTCGATAGACAACACTTTTCCAACTAAAAGAACATGATCTCCGATCTCTACTTCGTTGTGAAACTCACATTCTATATTTACTGGAGCTTCTTTTACACCAGGTGAACTCACCGTCTTGGATTCCTTTTCAGTCAAACCTATCTTATCGAATTCGCTTTCTTCCTTAGGTAATGAGACTTCAGTCCTTACGCCTTTCTCAGCCCAGTCTTCTGTTACAGGAACGACGACAAAATCGCCGGTTTCTCTGCAGTTAGCTGTAGTGTCTCTGCTTTCAGCAGCAGCTATACCTATCAACGGCGGTTCGAACGAGAGCGGTGAAACGAAGCTGTAAGGCGCGATATTGGAGTTACCATCAGAGTCCACAGTAGAAACGCAAACCGTCGGTCTAGGAGCTATGAATCCAAAAAAATCTTTTGGTGTTATATCTTTTGACATTTTTATCCGACCCGTTTTAGTAAAGAGAAAGAGTAACTTATCTTTTTTGCTCTCTTGACCCTTGACTATAATCTATAATTCTATGAGATCACCTGGTTCTAGGATCTTATTTTGTATGGATTCTTCATCCATCCTTTTCTTGAGTCCCCTAGCATCTTCTAACCCTCCTTCAGGATCATAGTGGAAGGGTATGACCATCTCTGGTTCCAACCTTTTAAAAGCGGATATATAATCGTCGTAATAGTCTGGAAAACACGCTGTGAATATCAGTTTTGTTCCTTTGGCTTCGGGGAAATAAGCGGAGTCTCCCGCGTGCAGGATGCCATTATAGAAGTAGCTTACAGAGTCATCTGATCCGTAGCAGTCACAATCTAGGACTTTTATACCATCTATATCGTCTCCAGCAGTGACTATTGACCCATCGAGATCGAATTTCTCCAGCGTCGTTTTCGGCCCGTATACCCGTGCTTTTTTTTCTATCTGGGCATGATCCTTAGGAGAGAAGTGGTCGTCGTGCTCATGTGTTAGAAGTATGATGTCTGGATCTATATCTGCTTCCACAGTGAGGTTAGGATCGATCAAGATATGCTTTTTTGAAAAGATCTCCACTGCAGCATTGCCCAACCATCTAACCTTCATATCATTTACTATAAATAGTTAGATCAGACACGGGTTAAAAAGTTTTTTAAAATTTTGGAGAATAACACAGATGATGTTGGAAACGGAAAAAACTTTATTACTTCTTGAATGATAGGTCATTAGAACCCGGCTCAGCTCTGAGGTGTAAATTTGAAGATTCTCTATGTAGATGATGAGGAAGATAAAAGAGAACAGACCAAAACGTTCTTGGAACAATCGAATGATGATTTCGATGTTGACACCGCATCATCCGTGGAACAGGGCTTGGAAAAACTAGAAAAAGAAGACTACCAAATCATAGTTTCCGATTACGATATGAGCCCTAGAGACGGCTTAGAGTTTCTTGAAGAGGTTCGCGAGTCGGGAAAAGATTTACCTTTCATCATGCTCACCGGGAAGGGAAGGGAAGAAGTCGCTATGGAGGCTCTCAATTTAGGAGCCGACCGTTACATCCGGAGACATGGGGATTCAGAAAATCTCTACGAATTTTTGAGTCGAGTTGTAACTCAAGAATTTGAGCATTACGAAGAAAAAAGAAAGAGGCGTTTACAGGAAACTTACTTCCAAGACCTCTTTGAAACTTCACCGGAAGCTATCGTGCTTTTAGATAACGAAGACAGGATAATCGAGGCAAATCGGGCCTTTGAAAGGATATTTCAATATGATAGGGAATGTATAAAGAGAGAGAAAATCAACGATCTGATAGTACCTGATGAGAAAACAAATGAAGCCACTACGGCATCGAACAACGTCCTTTCTGGTGATTCGATAATGATAGAGACCCAGAGAGAAAAAAAGGACGGAAGTATGATAGATGTGTCCATACTTGGATATCCTATCGAATTTGAGGATGAACAGGTGGGAGTTTTTGGGATCTATAGAGATATAAGCGAGCGTAAGGAGAGAGAAAGGAAGATAAAAAAGTTGTACCATACCTTGAGCAAGATGGAAAGGTGTAATTCCGAGGACGAAGTCTTTGATTTCGTTCTAAAGGCGGCAAAGGAAATTTTAGATTTCAAATCGAGCAGTATAATGATAGCTGAGGGAGATTATTTAGTTACAAAAAAGGTTATCGCTGAAAATGTAGATGTTGGAGATAAAGAGCCGATAGACGAAGGAATAAGAGGGCTGACTTACCAAAATAAAAAATATTACCTAGTCGAGGACCTTGATGAATGGGAGGAGGCAAAACCTACGGACCCCGATTTCAAATCGGCGATCAGTATACCAATAGGTGAGGAAGGCGTATTTCAGGCACTCTCATATGAAAAAGGTTATTTTGACGAATTCGACCTAGAGATGGCAGAAGGGCTGATATTCCACACTGTGCAGATCTTAGAAGGGATCAAGAGTAGGAAAAAGATACAGAAAAGCGAAGAAAAATACAGGACTATCTTCCAATGTGCTGACGATGCTATCTTTGTCATAAAAGACTACACTTTCGTCGACTGTAATGAGAAGACTACGGAAATGTTCGATATGGAAAGAGAAGATATTTTAACCCGTCCTCCTTGGGAGTTTTCTCCTAAAAATCAACTAGATGGTAAAAAATCTGAAAAAAAAGCAAAAGAGAAGATAGATAAGGCGATAAAAGGCGAACCTCAATTTTTCGAATGGGTGCATAAAAAATCAGACGGTACGGAATTCTATACCGAGGTAAATTTGAACAGATACAAGATGGATGAGGAAAATTATGTGATGGCCGTCGTTAGAGACATTACAGAGAGAAAAAAGACAAAAAAAGAATTAGAGGTAAGAAATCAAAAGATAAAGAAAATGCATGATAAAGCTACGGAGTTCGATAAATGTGACAGTGAAGAGGAGATATGTGAATTGGTGATAGAGGCTTCTGAGGAGATCTTAGATTTCAATGTATGTGGTATCGATTTCGTTGAAGGAGGAGAGTTCATCCCGATAGCTCTCTCGAGCGATATCGAAGAGGGTTTCATAAGGAGAAAAGTCGAAGAAGCCGGGATCAGCAGAAAAGTGTATCAAGAAAAGGAAAGTCTATTGATCGAAGATAGAAGGGAGATAGATTTTTCAAAACCCGTTGTGAGTGATTATAGATCATCTATAACTATTCCTTTGGGAGATTTCGGTATCTACCAGACATTATCTACAGAGGTAGGTAAATTCAACGAGAAGGATATGGAACTCGCTGAAATACTGGTCAATCACGCTGCTGAAGCGATAGGTAGATTGAGATTCCAAGAGGCTTTGATGGAAAGAAACGAGAAGATAAAGAGTCTGCACAAAAAAGCTGCTGAATTTGAGAAGTATCAAACGGAAGAAGAGATATTCCGTCACATCGTTGATACTGCTAAACGGATATTGAACTTCGAAGTCTGTAGTTTAGATATAGTGGAAAACGGAGAATTCGAAGTAAAAGCAACAATCGGCGGACTTCAAGAAGAAGGCACACGTTACCCTATCGAAGGTATTGCTGGAAAAACCTATAGATCTGGTGAGTCCTTTTTGATAACCGATCTTGATGAGGAGGAAAAAGCAAAACCCAAAAGGGAAACGTATAAATCAGCTATCAGCGTCCCAGTTGGAGGATATGGGGTATTACAAGTTTTGTCTGAAGAAAAAAACGATTTTGATGAAAAGGATCTAGAACTTACGGAAATTCTTGTCACTCATGGATCCGAAGCAATAGGTAGATTAAGATTCGAAAACGCTTTGATCGAAAAGAACAGGAAGATAAAAAGAATACACGATACAGCGATCGAGATGGAAAAATGTGATACGGAAGACGAAGTCCTCGAGCTGAGTCTTGAAGCGGTTGAGGAAGTCCTCGACATCTACGATTACACCCTTGCCCTGATGGATGAAGAAGAAGATGAATTCGTCATAAAAGAGTCATTTAGAGGAGAATATGAGAATGGTAGTACACTTCCAAAGGATCTAGGATATCTAGGGAAGAGCTTTAAAGAACGATCTTCGTACGTTATATATGACATATTAGAGGACGATATTGCCGAACCTGCTATAGACAAATACAGATCAGCTATCAGCCTTCCGATCGGTAACTTAGGCGTATTCCAGACGATGTCGACCGAAGTAGGGTATTATGACGAAGATGATTTAGAAATGCTCGAAACGCTGTTTTCCCATACTTACCAAGTTATAAAGAGAATAGAGGGTGAGGAAGAGATCAGGAGAAGTAAAAACAGATACAGAGCTATATTCGAAAACACAGGTACAGCGACCACGATAATAGAGAAAGACGGGACTATATCATTGGCAAATAAAAAAGCCGATAGATTAGCAGGGTTATATGAAGATACAGTTGAAGGAGAAAAATACGAGGATTTCGTCGTCGAAGAAGACAGAGAGAGGATCAAACGATATCATAAGTCGAGATTGAAGGACCCGGAAAGCGTGTCTAATGAATACGATTTCCAGCTGAAAACTAAAGATGGTGAAGTCAAGGATGTACATGTCAGTCTGAATTTGATACCGGGCAGTAAAGAGGTTGTTGCCTCTTTTGTGGATATAACTGATAAAAAGAGGATGAAAAAGACTAAAAACAGACTCCAGTCGCTTATCCGCAAGATAGAAGATGATTTCGAGAGGTTCGAAACTTACATAGACTCGTTGAATCTTGAGAAGATAGAGGAGCGCGACAGAGATAATATAGAGAATATAAAGGAACTCGTTAGAGAAAACTTGAGTAAACTTGAGGATGAATGAGCGTAGGAAAAAACTTTTTTATACCTTTTTCCTGAAGAAGAAATAAGTAAAACATCTGCGGGGATAGCCAAGGGGTCAACGGCGAAGGATTGCTAATCCTTTGTCCCATCGGGACACGCGGGTTCAAATCCCGTTCCCCGCGTCAAATCGAAATGATATTTATGATCAACCAATCGCTGGAAAACGGAAACATCGCTGAAAAAGCAGATAAGACCGATCTTGAGCTCCAAGACCTGAGGATTTCAAAAGATAAGTTAGAGAGTATGGTCGGTGATGGTGAACTCTTTTCACTTGTGATTGAAGCTTATCGATACCTGCTCGACGGAGAACTGCAAAGTTCTATCGAACTTTTCGATAGAGTTCTTGAAGAAGACAAAAAGAGACCCGAGGTCTGGTACGGAAAAGGGCTTATAAGCCTATTGTTAGGTGATTTCGACGCCGCGATACAGTTTTTTGAAAAATCTATCAGCCTCGAACCCGATTTTAAAGACGCTCTTTACGAGAAAGGTGTCGCTCTTCATGAAAAAGGGCAAACAAAAGAGGCGTTGGAATACTGGCAGAGAGCCAGAGAAGAAGATCGGGATTTCTGAATTCAAGATTTTCTGAAGCTCAAAATACTCCGAAGTTTTCTTCTCTTATATAGCTGTGGACTGAAGAGTGCTATAGCCGTGAATACTTCTAACCTGCCTATCCACATGAACATAGCCATTATCAATTTTCCGCTCTGAGGCACCGCTCTGAAATCAGACGCGACAAGTCCAAGGCCAGGACCTACATTACCTAGAGCGGTGGCTGACGCGGCTATACCGGAGACCATATCACCAGTTAATCCAACCATTATGAAAGCGCCAATAGCAAAAATTATAAGATATGCACAGAAAAACATCGCTATCATATCTAGGACTTTTTCATCTACAACTGTATCTCCCATCCTTACGACCTCGACCCTTCTAGGATTTATGAATTCCTTGAACTTCCTCTTCAGCATCTTAAATACCACCAGTACCCTCATGACTTTTATACCTCCACCGGTGGAGCCTGCTGAGCCGCCTATGAACATGAGGATGAGGAGAAGCAGTCTTAGGACTTCGGGCCATTTATCGAAAGGAGCGGTGGCATACCCAGTGGTAGTCATTATAGAGACGGTCTGGAATAAGGCATCTCTAAGAGATATACCAAACGAAGTACCAACTAGCGTGATTATCATAGTTGCGGCTACAATTATACCTAGATATGTTTTAAATTCGGAATTTTTTAATAACCGCTTAAAATTGCCTTCAAAAGCCTGGTAGTGGAGTGAGAAGTTGACTCCGGCGATTATCATAAACGGTATGAAAATCCACTGAACCGTTGAAGAGAAGTATGCAATGCTGTTGGTATGAGGGGAAAACCCTCCAGTGGGCATCGTAGTAAAGGAATGATATACTGCGTCATAAATACTGACCCTCGCTCCAAGGAGCAATATTATCAACATCAAAGTGAAAAGACAGTAAAGATACCATAGGATCTTCGCCGTCTCCTTTATCTTGGGTTTCAGTCGCGTTATGGAAGGACCGGGAGCCTCCGCCTCTAGAAGGCTTAAACCCCCACTGCTCAATTTAGTGAGTATCGCTACAGAAAGAACGATTATGCCCATACCACCCAACCATTGAAGAAACCCTCTCCATAACATCAAGCTCCTGGGATGCTGTTCGAGCGGAAAAGGTAATACAGTCGCACCAGTTGTGGTCATTCCAGACATCGCCTCGAAAAACGCATCTATAGGAGAAGTGAGCGCAGAAGTCATCAAAAATGGAAGAGAGGAAACTAAAGCTAAAATAATCCATGTCAGACTTACTAGCACTATAGCTTCGTTTTGATAGAAATCCTCAGGCCTACCAAAATTCTGAGCAGGATAACCTAAAGTTATCGTGAAGGAGGCCAAAAACAGATATATCAATGCGGTCCCAGGAAAAAAACCTAACAGAAGCGGAGCCTCCTGATACCATAAAGCGGGTATGACAGGAACTAGGAATGCTAAACCGAAGAGCTTCAATATCGACCCAAGGTTACCAACTATTACTTTCCATCTCATTTCAGAATAGATCCTCCACTGCGTTTATCTCTTCCTTTTTGACGAATAACAATACACGGTCTTCCTCACGGAATTTTTCGTTTCCACGGGGAACGATGGTTTTACCACTCCTTTTGATAGCTCCAACGATACTCTCGGGAGGAAGTTTGCTCTGAGCCAATGACTTCCCCTCAACAGTTGAATCATCTTCAACTATCATCTCAAGTATGTAAAGATCACCACCGTGGATAGGGGTTGCTTTCAGGGGATCAAGCTCTCTCGCGAGCCTAAGCATAGTTTTGGCTGTTTCGAGCTCTGGAGAGGCAGCAAGGTCGATGCCAACGGTTTCTATAAGAGATTTAACACTGAGTTCTCTCACTATAGCGACGGTCTTTTGGACTCCATACACCTTTGCGAGAAGAGATACCAATACGTTGTATTCTTCTGAATTTGACGTTGCAGCGAGAGCGTCAGTTCTAAGGATCCCCTCTTCTATTAGGACCTGCTTATCTCGAGCATCAGCGGTCAAGACCTCAACTTCTTTTAACTTTTCAGCGGCGACGCGCCCTCTTTTCTCAGATTCATCAATTATTTTGACCTCCACACCCCTATCATTGAGCTTTTTAGCGACGTTTATACCGACAGGCGTAGCTCCAACTACGATAACGTTTTCGACCGAACTCTTCTTTTTCCCTATAAGCTTCAACATTTTGTTTTCGGCTTTCTTGCCTTCAACGATAACCACTAACGTATCATCTTCTTCGATAACATCATTTCCATGGGGAACCAGAACGTTGCTATCCCTGATTATAGCTCCAAGATTGACATTTTTTGGAAATTTGATTTTTTTTATCTTTTTGTTTTTGATCCTCGAATTCGATAAAACTTTGAACTCCACTATATTGAGTTTCCCCCCAAGGGATAAGTTCTTATCTATAGCTGAAGGAACCGTTATGATATTCGCTATCTTTTTTGCGATGAGTAGCTCTGGTGAAACAGCAAAATCAACACCTATCTGATTGAACTTTCGGGAGACCGGTCGAGAGATATATTCCAAACCGTTGATCCTTGCCATGGTCTTACATTCGGCGTATTTAGCCATGGAACATGCCACGATGTTAGTCTCGTTATCATTTGTAACAGTGAAAAAATAATCGGACCCTTTTATATCAAGGGAGTTGAGTAGTTCAGGACTAGCTCCGTTTCCCTGCACGACTTTAACATCGAGGGTCCTAGCTTTTCTACAAGCCTTTTTCGACTTGTCCACTACTATGACATCATGGCCTTTCCTTCTGATAGATTCCGCCAATTCACGACCGACTTCACCGGCACCTACTATTATGACTTTCATGATATCACCTTGTTAGATGATCAAAGCAATTTTGTTAGGAATTTTTTATGTTTTTTTACCGAAACTTCTTCGTCTTCCTCGACGCCAAGTTTATCCATATCATTTACTCTGAGTCTTATCCTACCCTCGTCTACTAAATCGTCTCCGAAGACAGTTACCAATATGTCTTTTTTATCTGA
The DNA here is from genome assembly GCA_048620775.1 of Candidatus Natronoplasma sp. Lineage (GTDB taxonomy): Archaea > Thermoplasmatota > Thermoplasmata > Halarchaeoplasmatales > Halarchaeoplasmataceae > Natronoplasma. Next base: position 12,407 of record JBMCEH010000012.1, read on the forward strand.
ACTTACTACGGTTAGGTCGCCTCTTGTTATTTCGAGTTCATCTAAAATAGCGCTGTTAACTCTCGCTCTACCTCCGGCCTCGACAGGACTTTTTTCCACCACTAATCTTTCAGCTTCTGTCATCTGCTTACACATCTAATTATTTTACAGATATATATTTTCGGGACAACTTCAAATTTTCCTCTTTCGATTTTCAATAAATTTGATATCAGCTTTATACTTGATCTACAATTCACAGTAAAAGTCGTCTCCAGGTTTTTCATAATGGAATATCTGACTTTTAGCGTTGATCTCTTCATTGACTAGATCTTCGATCCATCCTTCGTTTCCGAAGGTGTGCATCGGTATAAAGTAGCGCGGGTTTACTTTTTCCATGAATTCTACCGGACCGGCCCAACTAGGGAGCCTTTCATCCATATTGGAGAAGGCGATGTCCACTTCTTCATTTTTCAGCTTTTTTATCACATCTTCAAACACTCTGACGTGCTCCCTCACTTTCTCTGCACTCCATTCGGGCCAATTCCATTTTTCTAGATCTCCTCCATAGTATATCTTATTGCCGCAAAGATCGATCAGAAAAGCTACTCCGGCATCATTGCTCTTGAAAGTTTTGATCCGTAAATCATCTATCTTATAATCTTGATCTGGAAGTACCTGAGTAAAGCTATAGTTGCCGCTAGCTTCCGATCTTTGAGGAAAGATCCTTTTTTCTAAGATGTCATCGGAGACTACGTAATTAGTTTTCTCTGCGTTAGCTGAAAACTTAGTCACGTTCGGTGAGAAATGGTCTCCATGGGCGTGAGAGATGAACACATACAATTCCGAACCGTCAACGCCAGATTTGATCTGCTCATCCATATAATCATCTATACCTCTATCTGGATAGTCAAACAGTATGATCGTTCTATCCAATTCAAGTGTAAAACAACTGTGATACCAGTAAGTTATACATCCTTTCATTTTTAGTGCACCTTCAAACAGGTCTTTGATTATGTAAAAAGTGTTTTGATAATTTATTCTTTGTCATGAAAATGAGATCGCCCCTTCAAAATTTTTTTTTAATTTTTAACGTGATCTTGTATCAATAAGAAATCAAACTCCTTCCACTTTTACCCCACCCTCCACTCAATATTTAAGTACCAGTTCATGAATTGAAGAAGCGATGCTGAACGACCTCTATGAAGCGATAGAAGAACTTTCTGATCTACCTGAGGAATGGGGTAGACCATATTTTAGCCAGGATCAGTACTACGAGCCCTTCGAATTAAAAGCAAAAAACCTTCACAGCTTCGGAGCAAAAACGACCGGTAGAAAAGTATGCTGCGTCGATGGAGGAAATAATAAGATATTTGAATCTCCTACAGACAGCGTTCATCTTATAAGGACATATTTCAATATCTTTAGGGGAGAAAAAAGGGTCGAAAGTATCGAGCCTTCCAGCGCGTTCCTTATCTCTAGATTCGACGGTCAAGAGGCGAGAGCGGAACTCAAAGTCGTGAGCGGTTCTATACCATTCAGCAGGTCAAACTTTATTTTCAAAGAGAGTGAGATGGAAGAGAAAAGTCCGATAAGCGCGGGACATACAGTGAGAAAGTACCTAGAATGGGAGACTTTACAGTATGCGGTAGAGGAATACCTTGAAGAAGAGGACATCTTGGTGAGAGACGGTGTTTTACAGACCACTGTAGAAAGTGAGAGGAGGTACGCTAAGGAGGCTTACAAGAGCGTTGAAGAAAATGAGGTCGTTTTAGTCGGTATAGCCAAGACCAGTTCTCTGATGACCACAAAGAATTATCCTCTTATAGCCTCGGTGCAGTCCATAGCAAGGGAAAGCGACAAGAACATGTGGTACTACTATCCTATTGCTCGGAATGATCATCCGGACCATAAAGGAGAGATGTACATAGTTAAATATCATCCTTCGTCGAAATACGCCTTTCGGACCGAATTCTATAGAGGATCAGATGTAAATGAAGAGGAAGTGCTTGGAGAGCTCGCGTTCCAGGCCAAGGACCCAATATTTTTAGGTTATCCTTATGGATTGGTGGATGCCGACAAAAGAGCTAGAGTCACAGACGAAGAGATAGACTATCTAAAAAATATGTGCGATAACAGGATAGCAGCATCGTTCAGAGACAAGATAAATTCATGTAATGCTCACGATAGGTTGAGCAACATCTGAATAGAGATGATAAAATGTCTATAGGTCAGATAATAGGAGGAGAATATGGCGAGGTCATCGTAAGACAAAAAAGCGGCCGTACCATCGAGATAGGTGATCTACTATCGATCGATGATATGATAATGCAAGTTCTAGATCTACAGTACGGCTCGCTTTTAGAGCAAGATGACATCGAGAGGATAAGCGGCATGTCTCTTGAAGGTTACGAAGAAACCAATATAATGGAGGAAGAAATCAGGAACTATATTTATGCGAAAGCGAAGCCCGTTGTGAGGATCAAGGATAACGAACCACGCAAGCCTAAGGTGCTTCCCCCGTTCTTTGGTGATCTCGAGAGGGTCGATGAAAGTGATTTTGAATTTTTAGAAGAGCCAGAAAACAGCCTTTACCTTGGAAAGGTCAGAAGCGGAAGCAGTATTCTTGACGTACCTATACATATCAACGGGAAAGAGGCCCTTTCACACCACATGTTGATCCCCGCGACTACGGGGAGAGGGAAGAGCAACTTGGTAAAGGTCATGCTGTGGAAATTGATACCTAAAGAATATGCAGGTATCCTCGTTATAGACCCACATGACGAGTACTACGGAAGGAACGAACTCGGCGTCAAGGACCACCCTGAAGCAGATAAAAAGGTGGATTACTATTCTACAGATCCTCCTGCGGGAGGTTACCATCTAAGGATCAACATCTCCGTTTTGAGACCATGGAACCTTCAGGGGATAATCGATCTGACTTCAGCCCAGAAACAGGCGATGTATGTTTACTATAACCATTACCGCAAGGATTGGCTGGAGAAGTTATTGACCGCCGATGCCGACGAGAGGCAGGACATACAGGAGACGACTCTTAACGCCCTCAAGCGAAAGTTGAAACTAACATTTGATCTTGCAGTGGAAAATGGAAGTGTTCGTCCCCGCGGTAATGTATTCGTCAATGAAGGTTCTGAGAGCCTTATAGACGATATCGTGAAGGGAGTAGAAGACGGGAAGAAGGTGATAATGGATACCAGCTCACTTCCGGAAGACAAGGAACTCCTGATTGGAGGTATAATAGCCGACACCATATTCAAGAACTATAAGAATTACAAAGAGAGAGACGATTTGAAAGATAAACCCTCTGTAGGTATAGTTATAGAAGAAGCTCCAAGAGTTCTTGGAGACCGCACCGGAAGGAACGTTTTCCACAGGATCGCTAGGGAAGGCAGAAAATTCCGCTTAGGCCTCATAGCTATAACACAGTTATCCAGTATGATCCCGAGGGAGATACTCGCGAACATGAATACCAAGATAATTTTAGGTAATGAGATGAAGAGTGAAAGGGAGGCTATAATAGGGAGTGCAGCTCAGGATCTCTCCAAAGATAGTAAGAATATCGCTAGTCTGGATAAGGGTGAGGCGATAGTGAGCAGTATATTTACCAAATTTGCCATCCCGATCAAGATAGATCTTTTTGACGATCTGGTGGAAGAGGAAAAGGGCGATAAAAAAACGCTCGAATTTTTCGGTTGAAAGCACAAATTATTGTCTATAAAGTCAAGAAATACAACAGGCGTGACATCCTCACCCACCAAACCTGACGGTTTGGAAGGTGCTTCCGACCGTTTTAGCATGGGTTACCACCTACCTCGCCGACTTGCGTTGCAGAGGTCGAGTCAACAATAGTGGCTTCGGGCGTTGTCACGACACCCCTGACA
>JBMCEH010000013.1:0-16135 GCA_048620775.1 Candidatus Natronoplasma sp.
GTTCTACTTCCTCTTCAGGTTCTACTTCCTCTTCAGGTTCTACTTCCTCAGGTTCTACTTCCTCTTCAGGTTCTACTTCCTCTTCAGGTTCTACTTCCTCTTCAGGTTCTACTTCCTCAGGTTCCACTTCCTCTTCAGGTTCTACTTCCTCTTCAGGTTCTACTTCCTCTTCAGGCTCTATCTTCTGTTCTACTTCGGGTATCTCTCTTTCTTTCTCTTCAGGTATTTCTACTTTCTCAGGTATCGCCTTTTCGATGCTTGGAATTCTTATCTCTTCTCCAACGATCTCCTTTTGTTTTTCCAACATCTTCTTATGAGCTTTTAATAATTTTCCTCTTATGTCAGCGAATTCCTTATCTTTTTCTAAAAGATTTCGTTCTTCTTTGGCTATCTTTCTGGTCGTTCCAAGAGTATCTTCGAGAGTTGTTTGGAGGTCTGATAAAGACTTGAGGCTTTCTCTTCTTTTTTCAAGAACGTCTTCTTCCTTCCGAACGATATAATCCTCCCTTTCATCCAAGTCCTCTTCCCTTTGGAGTACCGCTTCTTCTCTTTCGAGGACCTCTTCCTTTTTCTTCACTACATCATCTTTCAATTTTTCGATATCGTCTACCGCATTGGAAAATTCATATTTCAATCTCTCAACTTCGTCTCTCTCAGAATCCAATGATCCTCTGATATCTTTGAAATCATTTCTTTCTGACTCTAATTCCTCTTTGAGATTCTTAAGCTTCTCTGCTTCTTCAATCAATTCTGATTCTCTAGCGGCCAATTCTTCTTCTTTGTTAGAAAGTTGATCGGCCTTCTCATCCAGTTCTTTCTCTCTCTCACTCAACTTTTCCTTTCGTTGTTTAAGTTTTTGTAAGTAACCTTCCATTTCGCCAAAATCAAGATCATCTTCAGCCATGTTTTTGTGCCTCCTTCGAAATAAAGTATTCCATTATGATTAGTATAGGAATATTATATCTTACTTAAGTAACTTACGCATCACATCAAAGATAACGGTTCGAAAATAACGGTTCGAAACAAAAAATATTATTTCTAATCACATTTATGGGGTTTTATGGTAGAACTAGATATGAATCTGCTCGGCTACAAACTAAATCCGCCTCTGATACTTGCCTCGGGTATACTGGACCAGACCGCCGGGACAATGAAACGCATCGCCAAAAAAGGTATAGGTGGAATAGTCACTAAATCTATAGGGAAAAAACCGCGAGAAGGTCATCAAAATCCAACCGTGGTGGAATTAGACACCGGGCTATTGAATGCCATGGGACTGCCGAATCCAGGTATCCAGGATTTTAAAATAGAATTAGATAAGCTTCAAAGATCAGTGAAACAAAAACCGATCATAGGTAGTATATTTGCTTCCAATCCTGATGATTTTGTAGAATTAGCCCAAAAGATGGTGAGACACGGAGCCAATATGATAGAGTTGAATCTCAGCTGTCCACATGCAGAGGGCTACGGAGCCTCTATTGCCTCGGATGACGAGATGATGATCGAGGTCATCGGGAGGGTTAAAAAAGAGATCGAAGAACCGATCCTTACCAAATTACCTCCATCAACCGAAATCGCTAGGAAGGCTGTACTTGCGGAAGAAAGCGGCTCCGATGGTATTGTATGTATAAATACGGTCAGAGCGATGGCGATAAATTTTGAAACTCAAGAAGCGATACTGGGAAACCAAATAGGTGGATACAGCGGGGATGGAATAAAACCTATAGGGCTTAGATGCGTGTTTGAAGTTTACAAAGAAGTAGATATCCCCATAATAGGATGTGGAGGAATAAGCCGGGGCAGAGACGCCTTAGAATATGTACTCGCTGGAGCCTCTGCACTTCAGATTGGAACCGCTTTTCACTCACGGGGAAAAGAAGTCCCAAAAAGGATAACTAATGAGATGAAAGAGTTGATGGAAAAAGAAAATATCGAAGATTTGAAGGAACTTGTTGGTGAGGCACACTCATAAATAAAAGAAGAAATATTATGTGGTATGGTGGAGAACGATGAAGGAACCCGATCCTGAGGAGTTCGTCGAGCACCAAGATTATGGTGATTTTACTCAGATAATCACCCATATGTACAGGGCGGAGGTTCAACGATCATACAACTGGAGGAACCGGCTCGATAGGACCACCGAGTGGTCGATAGTCATACTTTCAGCTCTGACCACATGGACCTTCAGTGTACCTGGAAGACGACACGAACTGCTCCTCAGTGTCTTGATATTTATGGGGACACTTCTATGGATCGAATCGAGAAGATTTAGGTATTATAATGTTTGGTTGAGTCGAATAAAAACACTCGAAGAAAATTTTCTAGCTAAAACACTTTCTCCAGACAAAAAAGTCAGTACTAGGAAGTGGATGGATACTTTGGCTAACGACTTAAGAAACCCACGGTTCAAGATCCCTCTTTGGATCGCTGTAGCGCACCGACTGAGAAGAGTTTACTTCTGGCTTTTTTCCCTGACTGTCATGTTGTGGCTGGGAAAACTCGCGATACACCCAACACCTGCCCCATCACTTGTTGTGATGATCAATAGGGCATCGATATTAGCAATTCCGGGATATGTGGTGATAATATTGACGAGTATTCTTTTGAACGGAACAGCTATTATAGCACTGTGGGGCTCACCACATGAAGAGAAGGGAATCAAAATAGTCGAAAAAAAGGGAATCGACAAGGATTGGGACAGGATGACATGATCCGACTGATGAACGACAAAATTATTATCCTTTTATTCCATTGCACTTTCAAATGCAGATAGAGCGCACCGAATTGATAACGAGAGGAGCTGAAGCCGAGGTATGGAAAGGACGATGGAAGGACAGAGATATAATCATAAAGAAGAGAGTAAAAAAGGGCTATAGACTTCCAGAACTCGACGAAAAGATAAGAACGATGAGGGTTAGAAAGGAAGCACGTCTTCTTTCCGAGGCTAAAAAGTTAGGTGTCCCTGTGCCTATAATCTACGACCTAAACGAGGATAAAACGGAACTAGTAATACAGTATTTCCACGGGATGAGAGTGATGGATTGTATAGAAGAGGGTATAGATGTAAATCTGGAAAGGATAGGTGAACACATCGGAAAGCTCCACGATGCTAGGATATCCCACGGTGATCTGACTACTTCAAATATCCTTTACGATTATGAAAAAGACGAGTACTGCTTCATCGATTTCAGTTTAGGAGAGAAGGGATCTTCTTACGAATATTTGGGAGTTGATCTACATCTACTAAGAGAGGCGCTCGTCAGCGTTCATGACGAGCCTCTAGATCTATTCGATAAAGTCCTTTCCGGGCATCAGAAAACTTGCGGAGAACACGAAAAGATAAAAAGTTGGGTAGATAAGCTCGAAAGCAGAGGTAGATATCGATGATAGATAAGACTTTAACAGTAGTCACTTCGAACGAAGGGAAATATAAAGAGTATCGTGAAAAGCTCGGGGATCATTACAGCAAAATAGAAATGGCAAATGTAGGTTATCCTGAGATTCAAACGGACGAACTCGAAGATGTTGTGGAGTTCGCTCTCGAAGTATTATCTGAGCGATCCCCTCTGATAATCGACGACAGCGGTCTTTTTGTGGATCCTTTAAACGGCTTTCCAGGAGTCTATTCTTCTTACGTGATGGAAACTCTAGGTTGCGATGGTATACTCTCTCTCCTGAAAGGTAAAGAAGATAGAAAATCTAGATTTGAATGTGTTATAGGCTATCTAGGGGAAAGGAAAAAAACCTTTAAAGGGGTCTCTAGAGGAACGATCACTAAAGAAAAAAGAGGAACAGGTGGTTTTGGATATGATCCTATATTTCAACCTGAAGATTCAGAGAAAACTTATGCGGAGATGAGCAGTCAAGAAAAGAACAAGATCAGCCATCGAGGCAGAGCGATGGAGGAACTGCTATATTTCGTGTCTTCAGAATATTAATCCAACACTATCGAGACTATATCTTCTGGTTCTTCTATCACAAAATCGGCTTTTTTCGCCTCTTCACCGCCGTAACCGTATAAAGCTCCTATACTCTTAACACCTGCGCTCTTTGCTGCCTCAATATCGTGATATCGATCTCCGACCATCAGCGCTTCGCGAACAGAGAATTCAGAGAGGAGTTCTTCTATACGCTCTGCCTTGGATTTATCTTCTGTATAAGCCTTTATAGATGAGAAATATTTCATGATCGAAGTTGTCTCTAACACTTTTTCTATATAATCATATCTTCCGTTAGAGCATATCGCAAGTTTATGACCACGCTCGGTTAGGGTTCTCAATAAGTTCTTGACACCATCGTAAAGAGTGGCCTCTATAGGGATGAACTCGCTCTCTTTTTCCACTATGGCTTTTTTGATCTGATCTTTAAGATCGATCTTTTCTTTCGGAACTAGGTTTTCTATTATCTGATCTGTAGGTTCCCCGAACTGGTTCAATATTGTTTCCCTAGAGACTGTTATTCCGAATAGGGAAAAGGCCTCTTTTAGGGCTGGGACGCTCACTTCCTCCGTTTTGTAAAGAGTTCCGTCTAGATCGAATATTATCAATTTTCTGTTCATAGATGATCACATCTTCTGTTCAATTTGCGATAAAATCTGACAGGCTTTACATCTTTCGTTCATGCAGGGTTCTCCACACTCCTCACACATATCCAATTCCCCACCACCCTGATATTTGTTTCTTATGGGTTCTTTTATCTTCTCATAAGAACTCAAGATGGAAAATTTGATCCCCGGAGTATTGTCTTCAAGTTGACCTATCACGTCTCTATACAGACCCCTTAAAGCCGTATCAGCATAGGGGCACTCCTGCTCGTGCAAGTCCATGTTTGAGAGTAAAGCATACAGATACGTCTCTTTTTCAGGGACTTTACGAAGAGGATTTATCCTTGGAACTAAACCCCTCTTAACATCGTCATGTGGAGCCAACCTCGCCATGCTTTTCATGTCCGCTCTGCAGAAATTCATCATTATTGTCTGTGCAGTGTCATCTAGGTTTAAGCCAGTAGCTAATAGATCAAGCTCAGCGTCTTTAGACATCGTGTTCATCATCCATCTTCTGAGTACTCCACAGACAGAACATGGCATCCCTATATCCTCTAATTCCATCATCTCGTCTAGCGACAATCCAAACTCTTCCTCGTAAGACCTGATCTTGTAGTCTATACCTAACTTTTTATACTCTCTCTCCGCGATGTCTAAACTTTTGGGCCTGTAGCCCTCTATTCCTTCATCGATAGTTATCCCGTACAATCTGCTGTCTCTTCTCTCCTCAAGTATCTTATGAAGCATTCTCAGAGCAACGATACTATCTTTTCCGCCAGAAACCGCTACGCCGATGTTTTTTCCACGATTCAGGTCCACCTGTTTTCTGAATTCCTTGAATACTTTCATTTCAAAAAACTCTTTGAAGTGCTTACGGCATAGGTGTTCACCGCTGTATCTTATGTGGATGACCGCTTTCTGTTCACATCGACTGCATTCCATCGGATTTGATTTACCTATTTCAGTATATAAATCTTCGCGATAACAAAGGACAAAGAATTTGAAGTAAAATTTTATAGATTCTTCTGTGTATCTGAGTGATACGATTATAACTCATCCACATAGATGTATGGAAAAAGAGGAGCAATCCTTATATAATGTGTTAATTTTAAATAAACCATCATAGAATATATTGGTGATGATAAATGATGAGATGTGATCGATTATTAAGTATATTTGCCATAATGATACTCATTTTCAGTGGACTTGCCGTGATAGTTAATCTCGGAAGCGGAGAAGAACTCGAAATAGAACAAAACGAGAAGCGGATAGAAGATTTTGAGGATATCTCTAAAGAAGATAGACCTTCAAAAGAATCGAAATCTGAAAGTTTAGAGAGGAAAGACCAGGATGATCAAAAAGAGGAAAGCAAAACTACAAAAACTATAGAAGATACCCAAAATGATTTTGAAGGAGAAATCGAAAATGAAATGATATCGGATGTAGATGACAATACAGTTTTGATGAAATCTACTGATGTCGATGAGAAAACCGATCATAGTCAATATATCGATGGTTTTACTTCGATGGATGAGGATAATTCCAACCAAGAGTCGATCTTGAGTAATGATCACGAATTGATCATTGATGATTATGAAATAATTTTTAAAGATGACATGACTTCTTTAGAAACCGATACCACCTTTGACATATATCGGATAGATGTAGACGGAGTTATTTATACGGCTGACGATATAAGAAACGCTAATAACACTGAAGAGTTGATAGAGACCATTGAGGGGGAGATTACCTATGTATTTAGGGATACGATCGATTCAGTTTTCCCTCATGCTGACAAGCAAATCTATGATACAATATCCCAAAATTATGAGGAGGGTACATCCGGGCCTATCAAAATTACTACTTCCGCAGATATAGATCTCACAAGGAAGTCATTAGGATTTGAAGAAGAAAATGATCAGTTGGACACGAGTGAAGTGATACGGGAAACGATGAACATGGAAGCGAATATCAACAAAGATGTTGAGTTAAGGTTTAGAGAGGGTCATCATTCCACCTATAGATTCGAGGTCCCCAAGCCTTATCTCATGGGTGACTGGGACGATCAAGAAGATCGGGCGTCTATAATTGAGGTTAACAATTCTGATGGCAGTAAAGAAGAAAGTAAAACGAGAGAATTGGATATAACACATGAGACTCCAAGATATACAGGTACGCAGGAAGAGATCTCAATAGAAGGTATCTTTGAATTGGAGAACCTAGAACAGATAGATATCACTTTTAATAATTCTATATCCTCGATAAACATTGAAAAATATGGTGACTTTACTATACCCAATGTAGTAGAAAATCTAACTTATGTAGATGCTGATTTCATTCGGACATCTGTTGATAATGGTCTAGTTGAGTGGAAGACCATAACTGACGAGATGAATAACTCCATCGAGGAGATCGAAGATGAGATGCCGGGTTTTTTCGAGGGGGTAGATTTCATTTACAATGACCCTGGTATAGATACGGGGACTATTATCCGGAAATACGAAGTCGAAAATTTCCAACCCAGTATTACAACCGATGATGAAGACATTGATATCGACAATGAACTCGTTGAAAGTTTGATGAACAGTGGGGCAACCATTGATTTTGGATTCTCAGGAATGGGTGAAGAATACGATGATTATTCCACACTTCTAAAGATAAGGACCCCTGACTTCATGGTTTTACATGATTCTGGTGGTGAAATTCCCCAAGAAGATGGGTATTACGAGATCGACCCGAAAGAAGATTTCGGTGGTGAGTTCCGTTCAAATCTAGAGGAGGAAGAACTGCCCGATGAACAATCGATAAGTGTAGATACGGATATAGATATAGAAAGCGTTAACCTAGATTTTGATCTCAATGCGGTAGCAAATACTAAAGTAGACGGCAAAATTGAAGTCGAAGCTGTTGAAGCTACACAGGATATGAAAGATTCTCTTTCTGAAGAAATCACATTGGAATATGCTATGGCTGATCTGATCCGACAGGTAGAAAAGCGTGACATATTCGATAAACAGCAGATCTTGAATATGACTAGAGATGGTGAAGATATAGATGATTTTGAGGGCATGGACCAGATACTAAGAGACGCTCTTGGAAAAGAAAACGTAGATGTTTCTACCGAATTCCAAGAGGGCACTTGGCAATCCGTAGATGAAGAGATTCAACCCATCGTTTTACTCATCGATTCCGAATTCGAGTTACCATTGAGAGAATCTGGAAACGGAAATGCATTTGATATATATAGTATGGAGATGGGTGAATTTGAGATACCATCTGTTGAAGGCATAGAAACGGACTTTCGAATTATATTTCCCTCTAGTATAAGGGGTGAAGTCGAGGAAACAGACAATGTAAAGACGGGAGAGACTTCTGATTCAAGGAGTTATATCGAAGTGAATATGCCTGGAGACTCAGACGACTCGATAACAATAGATCCTGAGATAATAATAACGTCAGGAATATTGTTAAGCACGGATATATGCCTGTATGGAATGCCATTAGTTATGATACCTATAATTATTATCTTAATAATTTCCTCGATAGTAGGGTTGGTAGTTTGGAAAAAGAGAGGCCCAGATAAGGATCAGAAAAAGAAGGAACTGATAAGGAGAGGTATGGAAGATGCCTTGATGAAAGAAAATGATCCAGACAGATGGTTAGCCTATATCCCTCAGGAAAAAATAGACAATTACCAGATCACTCAAGATACGTTGTTCGAGTTAGGGCTCGAGGAAGAACTGCAGGAGATGAGAAGAAGGATGGACATAGAAAAGGTACCACCACCTCCACCACCTGGAGAAAAAACTTATAGAGAAGACCAAAGGGTTGAAGAAACTGAAGAGATCGAAGAAACAGAAGAAGACTTGGATACTTTTCAGGAAGAAAACGAAGCAGATGAAGAAATTGAAGAAATAATTGATCAAGAGGGAGTTGATGATGAGATGTTCGAAGAGGAGACAACTGAGGAAGAGGCAAAAGAAAATCAAGAGGACTTAGATAGCGAAAAATAACTGTATGAACTAGACAAAGATACGCTCAAAAGTCAACTTATTTATAACACTATGATTTCTTCATTCAAACGATAGCATGATAGACGATGTAAAAGTCACACAACGGATAGTTGATAGGTATTTTGAGGAATTTTCAGATCATACGGAAGTGGATGTAGCTATAGCCGGGGCCGGGCCTGCAGGTCTTGTTGCCAGTAGATATCTAGCCGAAAAGGGACGGCAGGTGGTCATCTTTGAAAGAAAATTATCCCCTGGCGGAGGTATGTGGGGAGGCGGAATGGGTTATCCCGTGGTAGTGGTTCAAGAGAGTTCCGTAGAAGAGTTAGAAAAGGTTGGAGTCGATGTAAGAGATACAGGTGAAGGTTATTATACAGCGGATTCGATAAGTTCGGTCGCAAATCTTTTATCTTCGGCCATCGAATCAGGGGTGAGGATTTTCAATATGGTGACTGTCGAAGATGTCCTTTACGAGAATGAAAGGGTCAACGGAGTGGTGATAAATTCATCACCTATAGAGATGGCCGGTCTTCATGTTGATCCAATCACGATAAGAGCGGAAGCTACCTTAGACGCTACTGGACACGATGCCGATGTTTGTACTGTAGTGGAAGAAAAAGCAGGTGAATTGAATACAGAGGAAGGAAAAGTGCTCGGGGAAAAATCAATGTGGGCTGACGTGGGAGAAAGGACGGTAGTTGAAAATACCCGAGAAGTCTTTCCTGGTCTATGGGCTGTGGGGATGTGCGCAAACGCTGTTATGGGAGCACCGAGGATGGGACCTATCTTTGGAGGTATGTTACTTTCAGGGAAAAAAGCAGCTGAACTAATCGATGCTGAAATTGGATGAACATAACAGCAGGGAACATTAATATAGTATAAACAAAAATTGTTAGAGAGTGTCAGACTATGGTGGAAAACGAAACCCCCGAAGGAAAAAGAGAGGGATTCACCAAATTCAAAAGGATGGAACTGCCTCGAAATGTCGTAGTAGGAAATGATGCTTTGGAGAAAGTGGGGGATACATGTGACAAGCTTGAACTTAAGAGAAACGCCATCATAGTTTGCGACCCGATAACTAGAAAAGTGGCTGGAAATAGAGTCGGTGAAATCTTATCTGATCATGATTATGAGGTCGATATTGGAGAGATAACAGAAGCTGACCAGAATACCATAGATAGTATAAGCGAAGTGATCACCGAAAGAACGGGTTTCCTGCTAGGTGTAGGCGGCGGAAAATCCATCGACGTGGCTAAATATTCCTCTTATCTGGCGGAGATACCCTTTTTGAGTATACCTACAGCTTCATCCCACGATGGAATAGCTTCCGGTAGAGCCTCTATAGAAAGAAATGGAAATAAAACTTCAGTTGAAGCTCAGTCTCCTCTTGCCATGATAGCTGATACAGGTATAATAGCTGATGGGCCGAATAGATTGATGTCAGCAGGTTGCGGTGACATAATCTCCAATGCAACGGCGGTCAAAGATTGGAAATTGGCAAGGAGGTTAAGGAACGAGGACTTTTCCCATTACGCCGCCAATCTTTCACAGATGACTTCTGATATACTGATGAAGAACGTTGATAACATAAGGCCAGGACTGCAGGAAAGTGCTTGGCAGGTAGTGAAGGCCCTTGTCAGTTCGAGCGTAGCTATGAGTATCGCCGGATCTTCAAGACCCGCAAGCGGTAGTGAACACAAATTCAGTCATGCTCTTGATGAGATTGCGGAGGAGCCCGCATTACACGGAGAACAATGTGGTGTCGGAACAATAGTAATGATGTACCTTCACGGTGGAGATTGGGAAAAGATAAAGAACGCTCTGCAGGCAGTCGACGCACCCACAACCGCTAGAGGGCTCGAAGTGGAAGAAGAAGAGGTTATCCAGGCCCTCATTCATGCACCCGAGATAAGACCCGAAAGATACACCATATTAGGGAACAGAAAGATGAATAGGGATGCAGCCGAAGAAGCCGCTAAAGAAACTGGTGTCATTTAAAAAGGTGAGATATATGAGTTCTGTAACATTGATAGGAAAAAGTTTAGCTAAAGAAGGTATGAAATTTAGATTTGGAGGATGTCTTTCAAAGTGCCAGGACTGCGAATTAAAAAACTCGTGCTGTGGACTCGAAAAGAATAGATGGTATGAAGTAACCGCTGTAAGAGATAAGGAGCACAGATGTAAAGTCCATCACGGAGAAGTGAAAGTAGTCGAGGTAGAGCAGATACCTATAGAGACTACAGCCTCGGAAAAATCGGTCATAGAAGGTTCCGTGATAACCCTGGAAGACAAAGAATGCGAATATGTAGATTGCGAATATTTCAGTATGTGCTATCCAGTAGGAATAGAATTTGGAAAAAAATACAACATCGAAGAGGTCGGAAAAAAAATAGATTGTAAAAGGGGAAACGACCTGAAGTTGGTCAAGTTGAAGTGACTTCTCAAAGATCTATTTTCCTCTGATTCTATCAAACCAACTTTTATTTTTTTCCCTCTCAATATTTTCAAACTGCCCTAGTATTTTTTTCTGCTCATCATTAAGATTTTCAGGTATCTTCACATCGATCTCGATCAGCTGATTGCCGTACCCACTCCCTCTTCGCTTTTTCAGTCCCTTATCCGGTATCCTCAATGTATCTCCAGGCTGAGTTCCAGGAGGGACTTTAACTTCAGCTTTTCCTTCCAATGTCGGGACCTCGATTTTCGTGCCTAAGGCGGCCTCCGTCATGCTGACATTCGCCCTTGTAAGCACATCGTCCCCTTTCCTTTCGAATCTTTCATCCTCCCTTACCCGAAGCGTTACGTAAAGATCCCCAGCCTGTCCACCCCTTGGGGCGGCCTCACCCTTTCCTCGTACCCTGAGTCTAGTACCGTCTTCTGCTCCTGCAGGAACATTGATAGTTATGGTTTCAGTTTTTTCAACAACTCCGCTGCCGTTACATTTGGGACAGGGGTCCTCTACGATCTCCCCGATCCCATCACACCTATCACAACTTGTTATCCTCACAATCTGTTGAAAACCTCTCCTTTGGGCCTGTTTTACTTCACCAGCTCCACCACATTTCGGACAGGTTTTACTCCCGCCGCTTTTACTGCCGCTACCACCGCACTCCTCACACTGTGCCTTACGATTGATTTTTACCGTCTTCTCCGTTCCCTCTTTGATATCGCTCAAATCGACTTCGAAACTGAGCTGTAAATCTCTACCACGTTTTTTCTCCTTCCTTTTGCTTCTCCGACTACCACCGAAAAAGTTGTTGAAAAGATCTTCAAAACCACCGCTTCGCCTTCGACCTCCACCAAAAAATTCTGAAAATATGTCTTCGACTTCTTCCCTATGTGAGAAATCAGACCAATCGAAGTCGCCGCCGCTAAATTCCTGTTTCACACCCCGTTTACCGTATCTATCGTAACGTTTACGTTTCTCATCATCAGCTAGAACCTCGTAAGCTTCAGAGATCTTCTTGAATTTCTCTCTCGCTTCCTCTTGATTATCTGGATTTTTGTCGGGATGGTACTTTTTCGCTTTTTTTCTATAAGCTCTTTTTATCTCATCCTTCGAAGCGTCTTTGTCCACACCTAGAACTTCGTAATAATCTTCCTCAGCCATGATTTTCTCACTTCTGATTGGTTTCAATGGTCAGGAGATAGACCACTAAGCAGCATAGTGAAATATTTTTTCCTCCTGAGCTAGAATGATATAATAAGAAAAAAAGGGTTTTTAGTCTTCATCGTCCTCCTCTTCATCCACGACTTCATAGTCCGCATCTACGTATTTTTCATCCTGGTCTTCACCGGAAGCTCTGTTAGCTCCTGCTCTTGCACCAGCTCCTTGTTGTGGGCCTTGTGCTCCCGCTCCTTGTCCCGAGGCAGCCTGCTGGGCCTGATACATCTGTTCTCCGATCTGTTGAACTTTCTGCTCCAACTCTTCCTTCCTCTTCCTGATCTCTGTGTGATCTTCATCATCTATAGCATCTTGGAGATCATCTACCTTTTCCTGTATCTCGTTCTTTAACGACTCGTCGATCTGGTCTTCCATTTCCTCTAATGTTCGCTCGGTAGAATAGACGAGCTGCTGGGCTTCGTTCTTAGTGCGTATCCTTTCCTTTTTCTTTTTGTCTTCTTCAGCGTGTTTCTCAGCCTCTTCCTTCATCCGTTCTATCTCTTCCTCGGACAGCTGACTTGTCGCTTCAACCGTTATGCTTTCTTCTTTTCCTGTGCCTTGATCCTCGGCTGAAACGTTAAGTATCCCGTTTTCATCCATCTGGAAAGTCACTTCTATTTTGGGTACGCCCTTAGGTGCGGGAGGTATACCCGTTAGGGTGAATCTCCCCAAACTGTGATTATCCTTCGCCATGGCTCTTTCCCCCTGGACCACGTGTATATCAACGCTGGTCTGGTTGTCAGCCGCTGTAGTGAATACCTTGCTCTCTTCGGTCGGGATTGTAGTGTTTCTGTCGATCAAAGTCGTCGCGACTCCACCGAGGGTCTCAACACCTAGGGAAAGAGGCGTAACATCTAACAGAACGATATCGTCTTCAACATCGCCTGAGATGACACCCGCTTGTATAGCGGCTCCTACCGCAACACATTCATCGGGATTGATCTTCATGTTCGGGTCCTGATTGAAGAAGTCTCTTACGAAGTCCTGTATCGCCGGTAGTCGGGTCGAGCCGCCTACCAATATGACTTCATCTATTTCATGCGGCTGAAGACCTGTGTCTTCCATGGCTATGTTGACAGGTTCCTTTGTCTTCTCTACCAGATCTTTAGTCATTTTCTGGAATTCAGCTCTAGTTATCTCTAACTCAAGGTGTTTAGGTCCGTCATCATCTGCCATCAGGTACGGAAGATTGATGTCCGTTTTCTGTGTGCTGGAAAGTTCTTTTTTGGCCTTCTCTGAAGCCTCAAATATTCTTTGGAGAGCTTCTCTATCCTCACCTACGTCTTTACCTGTCTCCTCTTTGAACTTCTCCACGCAGTGATCGACTATCCTCTGGGTCCAGTCTTCTCCACCTAACTCGGTATTACCCGAGGTCGCGAGTACTTCATAAACACCGTCTCCGACCTCGAGAATAGATACATCAAATGTACCTCCACCAAGATCGTACACTAGTATCGTTTCAACGGTCTCTTTCTCTTCCATCTTATAAGCCATCGCTGATGCCGTAGGTTCATTGAAAACTCTCTCCACTTCAAAACCTGCTATTTCACCAGCGTTCTTGGTAGCTTCTCTTTGAGGTTCGTTGAAGTAAGCCGGAACCGTTATTACCGCACGGTTTATCTCATCACCAAGATACTCCTCAGCATCTCTCTTCAATTTCTGAAGTATCATCGCCGAGATCTGCTCTGGAGTATATTCATCGTCATCTATCTTTACTTTGTGATCGGTACCCATCTTTCTCTTTATCGACTCGATGGTTCGTTCTGGGTTCTTTACCGCTTGTCTCTTAGCCATCTCTCCTACCAATCGTTCGCCGTCTTCCTTGAAAGCGACAACTGAAGGCGTTGTCCTATCACCTTCAGAATTCGGTATGATAGTCGGTTCTCCACCTTCCATTATCGCCATCGCGGAGTTCGTCGTTCCTAGATCGATTCCCAATACTTTTTCAGACATATTATTCACCTTTGGATTTTTATATAATCATCATTTTGCAACCTTTACTTTTGAAGGTCTGATGACCTCATCATTCAACTTATAACCATCCTGAAATACTTCGATGATCTGGTCCTTTTCGACATCGTCGTTATCTTCAGACTGCACACACTCATGGTACATCGGATCGAACTTTTCTCCTTCTGCCTCGATCTTCTCTAGACCGTGGTTTTCGAGGGTTTTCATGAATTTATTGAAGATCATCTTAACACCATCTCTATCTATGTCTTCCTCATTGTCTAGTGCTCTCTCGAAATCATCCAATACTTCAAGAAGGTCCACCATAAGCGATTTGTTAGCTAGTTGTCTGATCCTCTTTTTATCCTTGATCATCCTTTTCTTGTAGTTATCGAAATCGGCCATAACTTTTTTCAGCGAGGTCTCTAGTTCTTCTACTTCCTCTTGAAGTTCTTCTTTCGTTAGTTCTTCCTCGTCGACCTCTTCACTGTCCTCAAGTTCCTCAGTTCGATCTTCTTCAAACTCAGTTTCGTCTTTCTGAACTTCTGATGGTTCTTCCGACATATTGAAACCCTTCAATCTATCTCTATGGATTGACCCATCTCTTCAGTTATTTTATCAAGTTCGACTTCCAGTACACCGTTGTTGTAATTGGCGTCAGCTTGCTGAGGGTCCACTTTAGCCGGCAACTTAATTTTTTTCTTGTATCGCCTTTTACCCTCAACCGAAACTATCAGTATGTCGTCCTTCACGTTCAGATCGATGTCTTCTTTTTCAACCCCCGGTATATCGACTGTCACCATCACTTTATCTCCGGTATCCTGAACATCGGTTAAAGGAGTCCATTCAGATTTATCTCTGGTCTCGTCATCTCCGTAGAAATAGTCCTTTGCATTACCGAATTCATCTATCTTCGGTTTTCCATCAGGTCCCTGTCTTATAGAAAATCCATAAACGAAGGGATCTTTAGAAGCTCTATCCCTGCGCTGAGACATCATCTTCTCGGCTATCTTTCTCATCCTCTCGAACTCTTTGTCGATGTTCGAGAAACCGAACATGTCACCGAAACCGAACATGTCACCGAAAGGATCCCTTCTTCTGCGGTCTCTTCCTCTTCGATCTTTTCTATCTTCGTCTTCTTCATCGTCGTCGTAATTTCCATAATTCATATTATCACCATATATTTGTTTTATCTTTCATATTTTCCAATATATTTTTGATCTCATCTTCCCTAACATTGAAGGATTTAGCTATTTTTCGGGGATCAGTTATTCCAGAATCCAATACATAATACAGGATTTTTCTTTCTTCATATCTATCGAAATTTTCATGTATGTAATTATACGCTTCCGCTAAAGCCTTCTCTTTCAATTTTAGTAAGTATTTTCTCTCTTTCTCCAACTTTCTTATCTTCCTTCCTATGTTCCTTATTATCTTCCGGTGACCTTCGAGATAGCCACCTTCGATTATACCCTCCCTTACTCTTCCCTCGATCTCTTCGTAATCCTCGATCTCCTCATCTTTAAGGTCTTCCAGTTCCGTGTCGAAGAGCTGAGGTCCGAGGTCTATCCTCAAGGAAAATTCTCTATTTAACGAGTATTTCTTCGTCGGCGGACCCCCTTTTTCACTCTTGCACCTTTTCGATATGACTAGGCCCTTTTCCTCCAATCTATCTAGATGTTTTGAGATCGACTGCTGGCTTGTATCTAGATACCTTGAAATAGCTAGAGGGTAATTCTCTTCCTTACTCAACAGCTCGAGTATCCTCCTTCTGGTTTCATTTTGAAGGATCTGGATCATCTCATCGAATTCTTTCTTTTCCATCTGTCTCACTCATATTATGTCAATAAAAGAAAGAGGGAGAAGTTTCTAGTCTACTCGATATTTATCTTCTTGCCCTCTTTCACTTCGGTTTCTTTTTTTGGAAGATCGATGGTCAGTATACCTTGCTTGAGTTCTGCCTTGATC
>JBMCEH010000014.1:0-16052 GCA_048620775.1 Candidatus Natronoplasma sp.
TAAAACGGTCGGAAGCACCTTCCAAACCGTCAGGTTTGGTGGGTGAGGATGTCACCCTCGAATCAATTGAATTCTCGTATGGAGACTTGATTCGTTTTAGGATCTAAAACTATAACTTTAGCCGGATCGGGCTGTATATCTCTCATCTTTTGGTATTCTGTCTGTCTCTGCCAGGAAGAAGCGTTAACCATGATAGTCCCGTGATAATCGTCTATAGCTGTCCGATGTATGTGTCCTGTCACGAAGATATCCGGTACCTCTTCTATTGCTAGGTAATCTTTTTCCTCAGGGGCGATAGAGGTTTTCTTGCCGTAAACAGGGACCAGATGCCTTCGTTTCAGTATCTCTCTCTGAGCCGTTATCGGGTCCTCTTGAGTCACTTGAGGTAACATATCGGAAAGATCGTTTATACTGTTCCCGTGGTACATCAAAATTTTCACACCTTCAAGATCTATCAAAGATGGATTCCCAAAGAACAACACGTTTTCTGGGAACATCTCCCTTATATCTTCAGGTAAACGTGGTTGAGGTTCGGCATTTCTCACGATATCATGGTTCCCTGGGATAGTTATTATCGTTAGATCGTCTCTGATCGCTTTGAAGAGTCTAGCGGCTTCTCGATACTGATCATTTATGTCGATGATGTCTAATTCTTCTTCTTGATTGGGGAAGATACCTATACCATCTATGAGATCACCGGGCACGATCAAGTATCTGATATTTTCAGCCTCCTCTGAGCAATTTATCCATGAGGTGAAGTCATCCCATCTATCCTTCAAGAAAGCATTGCTTCCCACGTGTATATCTCCCAAAAAGGCTATCTGGCCGTGAAAATCGGGTCTCGATTTATCGTTCAACTTCGGGACGCCTGGTCTCTTTATCTCTTCTATAGAAAAGGTATCATCGAAATCGCCGTTGTTTTCCCACACTTCTCCTTTCGCAAGTATCACCTCGTCTTCCAGGATATTTTTGGAGTAAGCTTCGCTGTCACTCGAAATAAAACCTCTGATCTCTCCACTTTGATCTTCCAAAGTCAGGACTTTATTTCCGTTAGAAGTAGAATGTATATCTCTTACCATGCCTATCGTGGAGGCTTCTCCCGGCCTCTTCGCTATTCTATTTATGGGCCTTGCTTTTTTGCCTTCTCTTCTCTCGGTTATTATGGATTTTAATGTTTCAAATCGGCTTTCAAAATATTTACTGAAATCTTCTATTTTACCCGTGCATGTGGAAATTCCTGAGATATCTTTCAATGCCTGTGCAAATTTTTTAGGATCCCGTTCTTTTTTGTCGGCTTCTAAAATATCTTCATCATCGGTTTTTATGATTTCTTCAACAAAGCACGAGATGGTCTCTTTGCAGACCGGAAATGGAAGTTTTTCTTCTTTTTTGGTAAGCTGCTCGATCACTTCAGAAGGATCATCTAGTTCTTCCAAATATTCCATGGCTTCGGGTGTGAGAACCGTATTATTCCTTGCGAGTTCACTGACTATCCGGTCACGCATCTCGATCGTGATGTCATAGATTTTGGTCTATTAATCCTTTTCCATATCTTTAGAATAGATCCTCTATATACTAAAGTAATCTCTATCTCTTTACTGATAAAGATCAAAAGACATTTTGAGAATAATAGAAGCGGGTTCGAGAATTGGTGGAAGGAATCCGTTTTTTCCCTCTTCCTCTAGAAGGTTTCGGCTCAGGAAGATCATATTCTTCCAATGCTTTCTTTACAAATTCTTCGTCTTTTGTCATCTCGACCAGTTTCTCTACTTCGAACTTCTTTCGAAGGTCACGGATTATATCCCCAGTGAAAAACTCCTGTGTTTTATTTGGGTTCAATACGGCGTAAGAATTTGGAGTTTTCGCTAGTTCCAAAAGTTGATCATTTTTCATCAAACCGTCTACTATCTTTCTAAAGTATTTCCCATGTTTTAAACGTTTAATCGTTGTCTTATCTATGTAGGGAAGCATATCTTTTAAAAATTTAGATAGATTAACCCTGTTCGTGTTTTTATATGTATCCCACCTATCGCTATATTCGGATTTGATAAATGCTTCTCTTCCGACTTCTTCTCTAATCTTTTTAGATTTTAAGAAATATGGACGTAGTTGAAGTTTTTTATCCACCTTTTTTACGTCTCTTAAAGACTCATATTTAAGGTGCTCAAGTTTGATATAGTCAGTATGTTCAGCCCTCCTATAGTCAAAATTTCCAACAAATTTATGGTTGCTATATCTTCTAAGAATAGACTTATTAATTTCTATAATTTCGAACTCCTGTAATATTGAGTCCATACATTCTGCTATGTTTCTCCTTTTACTTATTTGTTTTGGTAATCCATAGCAGGATTTCATGACTAATATTACCATAATCCATAATAACAAACCGAACTCTACATTTATATATGACCGAAATCTACACAATCTTTATGCACATAATACCAAGTGCAGGTAAAGTAAAAAAACATTTAGAACAGAGAACTAGAGAGATCGGACGTAAGATATGTCTCCTGGGTATATACCTACAGGTCGATCACAAATTCAGGAAAACAGAAGAAAAATTTTACAAGAAAGTCAAATCAAGATTAGAACACGAACTGATACTTATTGTCCTTAAAAAGGGAAGTGTTAAAACGGATGAGTGATTCGGAGTACGGCGGATTTTTTGCAGAATTCTACGATATCTTACACTCAAATCTTGATGATGTGGAAGTCTACAAAGAATTGGCTGATCAGCATGGACCTCATATATTAGAGGTGGGAAGCGGAACTGGAAGAATTCTTTTACCTCTCGCAAGAGAAGGATATGAAGTAACAGGGCTTGAATTAAACGAAGATATACTAGAAATTTGTCGGAAGAAGATCGAAGAAGAGAGCCATGGAGTTGTTGAAAATGTTGAACTAATCGAAGGTGACATGAGAGATTTTGATTTAGATAAAAAGTTTGATCTTATCATCGCTCCATGCAATGTGATCTGTCATCTTATCAAGAGGTCAGATCTCAAACAAACTTTATCGTGTTTTAGAGATCATCTTTTCGAGGATGGAGTCCTCGTGATAGATAACAGTATGCCTGATGTAGAGTCCATGGTCGAAAATAACGGGGAAGAACAGATGCTTGAATTCACTCATCCTGAAAACGGTAGAAAGATAGTCAATAAGTTCACTCCCTCATATGACTTTGTAGAGCAGATCGAAAGAGATTCAATAGTTATCAAAGAATTTGATGGAGAGACAAAAACGAGAGAAGCGGAGGAAGAAGAAAAACTCACGTTTTATTTTCCGAAAGAGTTGAGAGAAATATTAAGATCGGAAGGATTTGAAATATTTGAAGAGAGAGGTTCTTTGAATAAAGAAGCTCCGATAGATGAGAACAGTGATGAGATGGTCTTCTTGTGCACACCATCAAATCGATAGTGTTTTATTTATTTTATTTTTAATATTTCTGCCTCAGTGGCGACATTTCTTACTATAATAACTTCAGTACAGAACACTATTTATAATATTATTACCGTATCTTTACTAATCTAAAGGGGGTCATTGATGCCTGAAAAAGAGATAGCTGCCTGCGATTTTCTATGCAATGAATGTTCTATTCTGAAGGCCTCTTTCGATGAAGAGGAAGGTCATCATCTCCTAAGGACGAACCAAACCCTTTGCGTCTCCTCATCTGCTTCTTTTTTCTCTTCTAGGTCTTTCCAACATGCTAGCTCTTCAAATCCGATGTCTTTAAATATGCTTCTCATCTCCTCAAAACTGTAGGCCCTCTCTCTATGGATCTCTTCTATCTTCCCCCAACATTCATCATCCTCACGTAAAAAAGAGGTCAATTTTAAACTAGTGATGTGCTTCTCTTCGTCATAGCTCTGCTCTACCATGTCGAATCTTTCTCCTGAATCTTCCTTCACCACAGTTTGTTCATCCCAAATTTCTTCCATCGCATAAATTGTGTTCATATCAAAAACAAAAATTCCGCCTTTTCGAAGAGAGTTATAAACACCTTGGAAGACTTTTGAAAGGTCATCTATATTCAATGTATAGTTCAGACTATCGTACCAGCAAGTTGCGACATCGAATCGCTCTTTAAAAGAGAGGTCTCGCATATCTTTAACATAAAAATCGATCTCTTCATCCAAGTTTTTTTCTTTAGCGATCTCGATCTGCTGAGGGGAGATATCTATTCCAACCACATCATATCCTTTTTCCGCCATCTTCACTGCGAAAGAGCCATCTCCACAAGCTACATCTAGCAATCTTTGACATTCTACATCGAATTTTTCAAGCAAATCAGGAAGTTTTCTTGCCATAGCTTTACTGAATTCTGGATATCTTCCTGTACTATAAACTCGGGTAAAATCTTCGTATATATTCTGGTTTGATCTTACCTCATCTAATCCTATCACATCTTCAGGACACACTCTCATGCACTCTCCACAAAAGATGCACTTTTCTCTATCTATTATTGGATATTCTTCGAGAGTTATCGCATCTTTTGGACACCAGTTCACACATTTTCCACAGATATTGCAGTCCTCTTTTTGGATCTTGATATCATTCGCGTCCATCATCATATCACGATGAATCAAATAAACTTGTTCATAGGTATTTATAAAATGGCAGCATCGGACAGGTCATACCCGCGTCTCCTTTCCAAAATTCTGAAATGTCCAACTTAACCACGCTATATCCCGCTTCTTCAAGTATATGACCTGTATTTTGATATACCTCGGGAAGCAGTATTTTCCCATCTCCTATGTAGAGCATGTTGATCGGCTTGTTCTCGTAGCTAGTATTTTGTTCTTCTTTCTTTATCTCTATCAGGTCAAAGTCGCCAAAATAGTCTAGATCAACTATATCGGGACAGACAGCGAGTGTACCATCTCCTATGAAATTGGCACCTGACAGCAGATGGAAAACCTCTGAAACTGGTATTTCGACAAACTCAGTTTTAGGGAAATACATAGATAGCTGCTCTATACCGCTCTCGTTGGTTCTCTCTGACATCCCAACGAATATCTTGTCTTTGTCCGTAACCAAAATATCGCCTCCCTCTACTGTACCTGGAGGTTCTATCCTCTTCACCTGATAACCTTCTTCAACAAAATATTCCTCCACACTGTTCTCCTCACCCCTTCTTTCCGACACGCCGAACCTGCATACCACTGCGGTATTAGAACTATCACCTACGAGAGCGGTGTCCTGGATGAATATACTGTCTGGATAAGATCCTAGAGGGGGAAGCTGTTCGACTTTAATACCGTTTTTCTTCAGGAGTTTTACATAATTTTTGTGCTGTTCTAGCGTCTTCTTAAGATCGATGGTATCGTGAAGGGGATTCTTGGAAAGACAGTCTCCATAACTTTCTCCAGGTGGTCTCACCAGCACTTTATCGAATAATTTAGTCATGACTTCTACAGGGCAGGAGAAGGCCCTACAAATATAAAATTACCTGAGGTGATATCAAGTCTCTAAAGAAGGGTTGGAAAAAGAAGACTTCTTCCATAAAAGATAAAACACATGATTCACAATATCAAACCATGAAGATAAAGATCCCGTACGCTGGCGATAAGGTGGATGTAGATATTGACGACGATAGAGTTAACGAAGTTCTCTATCCGAATGAGGTTGAGAAAAGAGATGGAGCGGAGGTCATCCTTGAAGCACTAAAAAAACCCTTGGATAAATCGAGATTTTCTGAATTTGTTGAAGATGGAACAATGTTTGTAGTCAATGATGCCACAAGACCGACGCCCACAGCCCGGGTCTTGAAACTCATGAAGGATGAGATATATGATCATGAGACAGAATTCATCGTAGCGACCGGCTCTCATCGAGAACCAACAAAGGAAGAATACGAACAGATATTTGGCGAGCTGTACGAGGATAGCGAGCAACCTATTTATTATCACGACTCGAAGGACGACGAGATGGTGGACCATGGTAAAACAAAAAGAGGTACGCCAGTGAAATACAATAGGAGGGTGTGCGAAGCAGATAAAGTTGTTACGATCAATACTGTAGAACCTCACTATTTTGCGGGTTTCACCGGCGGAAGAAAATCGTTCCTGCCCGGCGTAGCTTCTTATGAAACTATCACTGCGAACCACGAATTCGCGCTTGAAGAGAAAGCGCGAACGCTCAAATTAAAAGAAAATCCAGTCCACGAAGATATGACGGACGCTTTCAATAAATATGAAGGTGACGTGTTTGCTCTAAATATGACCTTAGACAAAGATGGAGATGTCTACAGCGCGACCGCTGGTGACATGGAAAAGTCATTCATTAAGGAAGTCGAAGTCTCCAAAGAAATATTCGGCGTTTCGATCGATCAGAAATCAGAAGTGGTAGTTACCGCAGCACACCCTATCGATGTTAACCTCTATCAGAGTCATAAGGCTTTAGAAAACGGCAAACTCGCGCTGAAAGAAGGGGGTATAATCATATTGGTTTCTGCATGTCCTGAAGGCATAGGACCAAAAAATTTCTATGATCTGATGGCCTCTCTCGACGATCCAGAGAGCGTGATGGGGAAAATAGAGGAAGGATACAAACTAGGTTATCATAAGGCCGCGAAGATGGTAGAAGTGTGTAGAAACTCATCGATGTGGTGTGTTTCCGAATTAGACGAAGAGGTGACCGAAAACGCATTCATCGAATCAAAAGATAACGTTCAAACCGCAGTTGATGAGGCTCTAGCTAAAACAGCCGGAAAAGTAACTTTTATATTAGAGGGTGGTACGGTGGTGCCTATTTGGGAGAAAGGATGAATCAGACCAACGCTTATATACAAGTCGTCTTAATCTAAAGGAGGATGGAATTGAGCGATTTCAATTTTGAAGTAGAGATCAGATGCCCCAAATCCCCGACGGAGGATAAAGAAACTTTGGTCCACTGCATCTCGAACGTCTTTCCTAAAACTAAATGGGAATTTAAAGGAGATAAAGTGGTAGGGAAGTCGAAGTACCTGACAAGATTTAAAAAGATATTGGAGGATATGCGAATCAGAGATACGGCTAGAAAGTACATGAAAGATAGAGTGGTAGACTCAAAGTGTTCCTTCTCAATCTCTAAACAGGCTACGTGCAGTGCAAAGGTGAATTTTTCACAAGAAGAAAAACCCTTAGGTGACTTAGAAGTGAAGATAATCTGCGATGATATCGATGCTCTCATAGAAAATATTACGGAGACGGAGGAGTAAGATGATATTTGCATCGAATCCGAAATTCTCTCTTATACCTTTTGAAGAGGCCCTAAGAAAAGTTGAAAAGGAATTCGACGGCTGGGAGATTCTAGCGGAAAAATATCACTTTTGGAGTTATAGGGAAGAGATAAAAGACGCTCTTTCTACCACGGATATAGCGGTTCAGTTACATGCGCCTCTGAATGACATAAACATAGCGAGTATAAATCCAGAGATGAGAAAAGCCAGTGTTAAAGAGGTCAAAAAATCGATAAAATTGGCCTCAATGATAGGAGCAGAGGTTTTAACTGTCCATCCCGGTCTGTATTCTCCCTTAAGCGTATACTGGGACGGTGTTACTGAATTATCTAAAGAATCTTTGAGAAAGCTTAAAGGGCATGCTGAAGAACAGGGAGTCATCCTTGCGTTGGAAAACCTTCCGGAGATGTGGCTGACAATGTGCAGTACGGCGGAGGATACTAGAGATATACTCGATGAACTGGATATTGAATTTTGTCTAGACGTCGGTCACGCTTACACCTCTGGAGATCTCGATGAATTTCTAAATCTTTCTCCGGTCAACGTCCATCTTCATGACAATATTGGTGAAGATGATGTACATCTCATGCTTGGAGAAGGGGAGATAAATTTTAAGCACGCTCTCAAGGGTCTAAAAGATTATGGAGGAAATTTTGTGATAGAAGGTAGAGATATGAAAGAACTGATCGAGAGCAAAAAATATCTAACGGACTTGTTCCGTGAGATGGATATTGGATAAAAAATATATCTTTAGAGGAGCATTGATAGGAGAACAGAGAGATGAATTGGACAGTTATCGGATATCTTATAGCCATAACATTTTGCCTTTACATGAGCGGTAGATTTTCGGGAACGGAGACCGCTCTAACCGCTCTAGACAAGGTAGATATATCCATGATGAAACAGAGAGAGGAAAAACACATCGAAAAGATCGAGTATCTCAAAGAACATATGGATCAAACTATAACCACTATACTGATCGGTAACAACATCGTGAACGTGGCAGCCCCTACTCTTGTTACAGTTATGGTCCGTGACCTGTTCGGGAACTGGGCAATCTCCATCGCTAGTGGGATTTTGACTCTTGTTTTGTTAGTCTTTGGAGAGATCACCCCGAAAGGTTTCTCTCTAAAGAACAAAAAACGTTTCAGTCGTAAGAATGCTGCCTTGATATATTACATGTCTAAAAGTTTAAAGCCATTGATTAAAGCACTGAATGACATCTCTGATTACTTCATAAACGTTCTCGGTGGTGAGACAAAATTCAATGAATTATTGGTGACTGAGGGGGAGATTATTCATCTAGCCTCGATGCTGGAGGAGGAGGGCATCATCAAGGAGATTGAGAAGGATATCCTTCACAGAGTATTTTGGTTCGGTGATCAGAAAGTAAAGGAGGTAAAAGTTTCAAAGGAAAATACGTATGCTATGGACTCTGATCTTTCTATAGAAGAAGCATCTGAATTCATCAAAGAACACGGTTATACGAGGATACCGGTGACCAAGCACGATTCCGATGAAATCGTAGGTGTTCTGTATAGTAAAGAGATACTCGGGAAAGAAGGTGGGGATGTAAAAGATCACATGAGGGAACCTTACTTCGTGAGGAACGAAGACGACGTGACGAAGGTTTTCCAGCATATGAGAAAAGAAAGGATACATCTTGCGATAGTCAGGGATGAAAACGACAATTTTGATGGCTTAATAACTTTAGAGGATATCTTGGAGGAGCTGGTAGGTGAGATCTATGACGAATTTGACTGAAAAAGGCGAAAAATCTTTTTATTTACATTGAGGTGGGTGTGTCACAATGCTCAGATTGTTGCTCACGGCTCTGTTCATGTTTTTTATTCCTGGGTACACGCTAATCAATGTCATTTATCCGGGAAGAGGTGAACTGGGCGAGGAATTGGATATACTCTACAGGATCGCTTACGGGATCGGGATGAGTGTAGCTCTCGTGGTTATAATCGGCTTCGTTTTGGGACATATACCTGGTGGTGAATTTGTTGCCGGTAATATATGGATAAGTCTTATCTCTCTTACCGTTGTGTTTTTCTTCATAGGATGGTATAGAGGTGCATATCAAAATTTAGGTTTCATCTCCTCCCGATTGCCTAGAGCCGAACCTCAGTTATCAGAACATGTAGATGAGGACTCAAAAAAGGTAAAAAGATTGCAGAAGATAGCCAAAAAAAGAGCATCTCTAAAAGAAAGGATAAAACATTCTAAAGATGAAGAAGAGAGGATTGAACTAGAAAGACAGTTGAAACGGGTCGAGAAAAGATTGAAAGAGTTGGAAAAAGATAGGGAGGAAGACTTTTGAATGTGATATGATGAATTTTGGATATAAATTGATGATAGTGGTTAGAGATGACTTAGATATTTCTCCGGGCAAGTTGGCAGTACAGGCTTCTCACGCCTCTGTCAGCTGTGCTGTAGAGAGTGAAAAGAAGAAAAAGAAATATTTTAAGAAATGGATGAGAGAGGGACAGAAAAAGGTCCTTGTGAGATGTGATGATGTTGACCATATGAAGTTCCTGAAAGAGAGAGCGGAGAAGAAAGGATTGGTCACCAAGCTCGTGAGCGATGCCGGCCTTACCGAAGTTAAAAGTGGTACTAAGACCTGTTTAGGTATCGGACCCGGGCCGAACGATCTGATAGATGAGATCACGGGTGAACTCTCTTTATATTGAGATGTGGAAAAATGTTGAAAGATCAGGTGAGAGCTATAGGAATAGACGATGCACCTTTCGAGTTCTCACAGAAAAATGTTCTTGTTATAGCAAGCGTGGTGAGAGCTCCCAACTATCTTGAAGGTGTCCTTTCAACAGAGGTGGAGGTTGATGGAAAAGATGCGACAGAAAAACTCGGAAATATGATATCGAATTCTAGATTTGTAGATCAGGCGAGCGTTGTTTTTTTAGACGGCGCTGCTGTTGGAGGCTTCAACCTTGTCGATCTGGAAAAATTGAGTGATTCGGTCGGTATTCCTTTAGTGACAGTTTCAAGAGAAAGGCCGGATTTCGAGAGGATAAGAAAAGCGATGAAAGAACATTTCGATGAGTGGGAAGCTCGGTTCGATCAGATGAAGAGCGGAAAGTTATATGAAATCGAAACGGAGCACAAGCCTATCTATATTCAGAAAGAGGGTATAAAGATAAAAAAGGTAAAAAGGTTGATCGATCTCTTCACCGTAAGAGGAAGACTTCCCGAGCCTATAAGGATGAGTCACCTGGTAGCCTCAGGCGTTGTCAAAGGAGAATCTCATGGAAAACCTTGAGAGATCGGGGTTATAGTATTGCTTATTGTTATGTTGAATCTCCCACTATCTCCTCTTCAGACGGTTCGATTTCACCTTCAGTTCCTTCTAGTTCTTTATTCCTTTGCCACTCGTGGGTGGTAGGTTGTCTTTTTTTACCGAAATTGCTTAGGATGTCTAGATTGGAAAGTTTCTTGTCCATATCAGACAGATAAACCAATGATATCACAGCTATCACAACTATTGAGAGTGGGAATATCCACCATTGACCGGCTAGAGCGGCATCTTCCTCTTCTTCAGCTACAGTAAGAATGTGCTCCTCAGTAGTGTTCA
The DNA here is from genome assembly GCA_048620775.1 of Candidatus Natronoplasma sp. Taxonomy (GTDB): domain Archaea; phylum Thermoplasmatota; class Thermoplasmata; order Halarchaeoplasmatales; family Halarchaeoplasmataceae; genus Natronoplasma. The sequence continues at coordinate 10,815 of JBMCEH010000014.1, forward strand.
ACCGGTCATCTTCTTCTATCGCTTGGATACGGTATTCCCCTGGTTCTCTAGTTGTCCGCCATCTGATGGTGGTTCTGTTAGCACCATCCTCGATGGTTGAAGTAGGGATCATCTCTTCGTTTATCGTAAGGGCGACTGTATACTCACCTTCTCCTTGGACGTTACCGTATTCGTCCTGTATTTCTACAATATACTCTGCAACCTCACCTGCGTTTATCTTATCTTCCGACGGTTGCTCAACGAATACCAATCGGTGAGCTTCCGAAGCTTCTACTACGACTGTGATAGTCTCTGATTCCACACCATCCAACCCTGCTGTTACCTCGTACACCCCAGCCTCAAACTCGTCAAAGAAGCCGTCGTCTGCATTATACCAGTTGAAATCCTCGTTTTCGTATTCCTCCATCTCATCATCGTTATTATTGAATGCTTCCGCCCCAAACTCTATGGTTTCACCGGCCTCTATAGTCAGTCTATCTTCAGTAGAATCAATGTTGTTATAAATTTCTATATGATCAACAGTTTCTTCTTTGACTTCGAATTGGCTCTCCCACTGATCTTCAGAATGATCTAGTTCGACGAGTACGTCGTAAGTACCGGTCACATCTGTTTTATTATAGCTGAACGTTACAGTCGTGGATTCATCAGGATCCAGGTACAAGTCTTCTGAATCTACATATTCATCCATATCATTCACATACAGGTCCACATAGTCGTCGAGTCTTTCATCTCCGACATTTTTGACCTCTCCTTCAATTGTTACACTCTCGTCACGCTCGATAAATTCTGGCTCTACGGACCAAGTACCTTCCCCAAGTATGAACTCATGCTGCTCAGACGTTTCGCTACCCGCGACTGAAAAACCGACAATCACAAGTGAGACCACCAAGAAAAGGGCTACGAGCAGTATAGGGAATGTTTGGGTCTTACATCTCATCTAATCGCACCTAAGTAAGACACGAATGGAGGGTATATAAAGTATTTTTGGAACCAATATGACAACTGTTTTTGTTTTTTTACCAGATTTCATATAAATTATTTAAAAATATCCAGAGTATGAACATTTAAATACCAATTTTAAGAAAACAAAAGATATCGACCGAAAAATTAGAATTTAAAGGCGTCAGACAACTATGAAAAAAATAGAGATATTATCACGATTATGTCCGACGGACTAAAGACAAAAAAGGAAAGATTTTTTAATCTACTTTGCCGGGTGTTCCTTTAACGACGGAAACTGTACAATCAGCATGTTGCATTATCCTGTTGGTTGTACTCCCCAGAAAAAGCTCCTTGAAACCGGACATACCGTGAGATGATATGTAGATCACATCGTCTTCCTGAGCATACTCACATATCTCCTGGTATGGTGCGCCTTTCATTATCTTGGATTCGAGTTCAACATCCATCTCTTTGGCCATATCTTCCACTCGCTCAAGGGCTCTTTCCGCTGTCTTTTTGAGACTTTCCTTTACCTTTCCAGAAATGCGGATATCTCCCATCTCAACAACGTAAATGGCTGTAGCTGGGATGTCAAGAGCTTCAGCCAGTTTCAGTCCCTCTCTCACACCCTCCATAGATAAATCAGAACCATCGGTAGGTAGGATGACTTCTCGGTACATGTTTTAGTTATAGTAGGAAGAAGTTAATATATATTTTTGAGATTTGTCCTAGGATGAATCCGTCGGACAGGATAGCTCAATGCTTGACCTTTACATCTACACCTTCTTCTAGTGTATTGTCCACCGGGCACCTCTTCTGTATTTTCTCTATGAACTCAGGTATCTTTTCTTCAGGTATACCTTCTACTTTTTTAATATCGACTCTAACATCCTGGAAGCCAATAGGGACGTCAGCTTTTCCTGTAACTCCTCTCGGGTCTAGATCGCCTTCGATCTCGAGCTCGAAGTCTTCAAGCTGATATCCCCTCTCTTCTGCGATTATCGTACCTGTAAAGTCTAGACACCCTCCTAAAGAGGCAAGCAGAACTTCAACAGGATTCGGTCCTTTGTTGGTGCCTCCCAGTCCTTCAGGTTCATCTATAGTTATAGAAAAATCCCTGATATTTGCTTCTGATTCGAAACCGTCTTTCTTTTTGTGTTTTGACTTGTATGTGTTCAATTTCGCTTTTCTTTCAGCCATATCATCTTGGTTTGTAATAACGGAGTTATATAATAAAACTATCGGTTTCTGATTTTTTCAAAATCATAAGATCGTTTCAAAAAACAGCGCAACGAAGAGCAACCCTCCCAAACTCGTATTTATGAAGGGCAGGTACCAGTACACATTTTCTATCTTCACTTTTTTATTTGTGAGGACAAGAAGAGGTGTCATTGGGTATATGAGTATTAGCAAACTCAAAGGATGATAGCTTGTAAGGAAAATAGCTATTGAAGCGAAAATAGACCAGAACACGAAGCACAAAACTAGAGATCGCTTTTTTCCTGCCACAACCGCAGTAGTTCTTATGCCGCCCTTTTTATCATATCTTATATCGGGTACTGCAGAGAATATATGCATTGCAGAGATGTGGAAAAAACCTGCAAGAACTATCAACATAGTAGGAAATTCTGACGATGCTGTATGGATACATACAGTTTTCTAGAGGAAAATGATTGGCCTGTATCACTCATAGGTTCCGAACTTCACTGTTTCTCCATCTTCTATCATCACTTCTCCATTTGCGATAACGTATTCTAATTGTAACGTTTTTTTGTCGAGAAGCAATAAGTCCGCGTCTTTTCCTTTTTGGATTTTTCCCTTCCCGTTGAGTTTTAGCTGTTTAGCTATGTTAGTAGAGGTAATTCTGACCGCATCTTCTAATGCTATTTCTTTTTCTTTCACCATCTTTTTGAACTCATTTTTTAAATGAACCGGTGATGCCGAATTCATCCTTACCAATTCTCCGTCCTGGTCAAATTCGGGCAAACTTCCCCCTGCATCGGTGCTCATCTTGATCCTATCGACAGGGACGTTGTCGTCGATCATCTTTTTGACGATGGTGCTGGGCCCTTTATCCGACTCGTCTGAAGGTTCACCCACTGTTATATCGATGTATCCCCCTCTCTTGGCGAAATCCACCGCCTGTTCTAGAAGCTGTTCGTTCCTATTGATGTGAGTGGGGGCTAGCTGCTCTATCGGTATATCAGTGTCTTCTATAGCCTCTAACAGCGGCTCGAGGCCACTTTCTTCATCTCCTACGTGAACATTTACTATCCCAGCATCTCCTGAAAGCATCCCTCCGACCCTGGCATCCGAGATGATCTTCCTGAGCTCTTCTTTCGTAGGATGAGAAGATCTGTGGTCTGAAATCGCTATCTTGACCCCGATGATTTTGTCTACGGTGATTATGTCAGTGAGAACGTCTTCTGTGATGGTGGGGAATGGTACCTGGTAAGCTCCTGTGTATATCCACGTGCTTATACCTTCCTCCTCCAGAGCTCTAGCTTTCATGAGCAGGTCCTTGAGAGAGCGAGTTATCCCGTCGGCTCCGAGAAGACCCACTGCGGAAGTTATACCCCCTTTTGTGATATCTGTAAGCTGTAGGGCAGGGGTCCTGTTTTCCGGACCGCCTTCGCCACCCGCACCGTTAAAGTGGATATGATGATCGATGAATCCGGGTATAACTATCCGCTGCGAGCCATCGATCACTTTTAGATCTTTCAAAAAACTCAATGATCCTTCATCTATTTTTTCTTCAAGGGCAATTATTTTCCCATTTGATATCAAGATATCTTTTATACCTATATCTTCTGGTGCACGAACATCAACATCTTTTATCAACTTGATAGTATCACCTTCTTATCCTAGTGGTGATGCTCATGTAGAATATAAATAGTTACTGGGACTAGACTTTTTGGTTTCGATCCTTTATCACAGGGCGCCTATAGAATCTTACTCATCGCCCATGCCATCAGGGGACCTGTGTCTGCTCAACTCGAGCCCATATTTTCCGATCATGCTACTTAGGATCCCCATCACAAATAACAGACCTACTGAAATAAATATCGACATGGCTCCTGGTAGTTTACCTCCGACAACAACTCTGTCTTCGACTAACTTCAAGAAGCCCTGTAGGGTTTCGGGATTAAAAATGAGATATAGAGCTAGAAAAAATACTAACATCTGTAGACCTATTCCGACTGTCAAGATGATATATCCCATCAATTCGTTCTTATTGAATCCCTTCACCTTTTTATTATCTGCCGTAATTACCACTCGATAGAATTATACAATATAGATATTTACGTTTTTTGGAGAGGTGAGGAGTTCCTTACCGATTAACTATCTCGAGATTGTAGTTCCTCAAACACCGCCTCCACCAGATTCCCCGTTTTATCCACGATCTCCTGCCATTCTTTGTTATCTGGAGCTATACCGATCAGTCTGGCGACTTTCATTATCGAGATATGATAGACTTTCTGCACACCCGGCTCTTCTTCCCAGATCACCATATTGCATGGAAAGAGTCCGCCGAGCCTCATCGTTTGGTCTAAAGCTTGGTTCGCCACATCGGGGTTACAGGCACCGAGAACATAGTAAGGATCTCTATCCGCTTCTACCTTCCTGTTCAAAAGGTCAGAAGGCGAGAACTCTAGGGGTATACCAAAACCGTGCTTTTCACACACTTCTCTCACATACTCCACTGCATCTTCATGATCCATGTTCAACGTAACGTCCTTCTCCCCCAAATCCTCTGACTTAAATATGGTCGGGTCAACTTTCAAACTCATGTATCTTAGAACGGAAAAGTCAGATAAAAATCCTCGGTCTAAGGACTTTAGCATCAATCAAAGAACAGCTTCATAGAAACGATGAGTCTATAAATACATGTCCTGCTCATGGAAATCGGAAAAAACCTTAGATTAAGAACTAGCATCAGGGCTTACATTGACGGCGACATCGAGTTGATCTATCACTATGTTCAATTTTGCGGGAGTTCAAATTTGATGTTAGATAGTTCTTCCTGCGAGAGTGGACTACCATGGTTGCTGATCTCTATACCTACAACGTTCTTTCCCTCATCATAGTCCAATATGATCCCTTCCGAGATCTCCTCGCACTCGACGACGCTCTCCTCAGATAATCTGAAGTAAAGCGCTTCGTTCTTGCTATCCAATTTCACTTTCATATCTATCCTCTTCCGCGATGGTCCTCCATCCGCAGGTAGGCCTTATTCATTCCTTTAATAGTCACGTTTAAGCCCTAATTCCCCATCCTTCGAGGTTGGGGATACAG
>JBMCEH010000015.1:0-15729 GCA_048620775.1 Candidatus Natronoplasma sp.
AACATATCTATCACCGTATAGAAGATACGATTTGTCCGCTAAAAAGATTAGGGTGTTAGAAAAACAACATATTTTCTATTTTCGAATGTTTTATATCATCTCTTTATCTTTACGCGACAAAATGAAAAGGTGCATCAACTGCGGAGAGAAGGCAGAGGACGAAGATAATTTTTGTACGCGGTGTGGAGAGATGCTTCCAGAAAAGGAGCGGGGGAAAGGAACAAGTGAGATAAGTTTCAGCTCCGATCATGAGCTAGAGAGAGAGCAGCCGGTCAAGATCAAAGCTCCTACAAAGAATATAGCCAAAGAAGAACGTTGGGAGAGTGAGGAGAAAAAAGAAGATCTCAACTGGTATCAGACGAATCAAATTAGCTTTTCTTACAGGTTTGTGGATTTGGATACCCTTTGTTGGCTGGATCGTCCGGATTCTAGTTTTTGTGTCTTTCGCCCGAGGTATGGATAAATTTATCAGATGTAAAAGGGCATATACCAAACCTCACGAAAAAAATATCAGAACCGCTAAAATCCTCCTTATTTCCGGACTCGTATTTTATTTGATCCCTTATTTGATATCCGTTATCGGATGGGGGTCCTTGGGGATGGACTCCATTTATCGGAGAGCAATCAGCATCCCTGGAGTGATCCTCCTCTCTGTAGTACCAATATTTTTGATCGCAAGCCTTGCAATTGAGAAATCAAGAAAATTCCTTTGGGCAGGGGCATTTTTACATTCTATCGCTCCCGCAGTGGTAGTTATTACTTCTCTAACAGTTTCAGAAGAAGTACTTTTCAACCTCCAGCAACCAACGTGGTTTTATTATTTCGGGCGAATACTTTGGGGTATGAGAGGTTTACTTTTACATGTTGCGGCATTTTTCTTGTTCTTTTATGCATATAAATGGACTTACGAATTCCATGTAAAAGGGTGATCTTTTTTTAGAAGATAATGGTCCCACCTCTTAGCATAAATTTAAAATTGCTGAAATCGTTACTCCGGTGTGGTCAAATGCCGGGTATAGGAATAATCGGAGGTACTGGATTCGCCGAATGGGATGAATTTGAAGTCGAAGAAACCCAAAAAAAACATACCCCTTGGGGGACTCCGTCTTCACCGCTGTATCACGGCACTTTGAAGGAGAAAAAGGTCGTTCTGCTCAAAAGACACGGTTCTGACCACGATATCCCTCCTCATAGGATCAACCACAGAGCGAATATCTACGCTCTGCAAAAAGAAGTAGATGAAATAGTTGGAATCTGTTCATCTGGAGCACTAAATGGAAAGCTTGAAGTGCCTTCTATCTCGATACCGGAGGATTATGTCAATCTATGGGACCCCATAACATTCTACAATGAAAAGATCAAGCATGTGACGCCGGAGTTATCCGAAACTATGCGAGAGGAACTGATCGAGGCTGCCGACCTATCGGAGATCGACGATTTTTATTCAGACGCTGTCTACGTGCAGACACAAGGCCCTCGATTGGAGACAAAGGCCGAGGTGGACATAATTCAAAATTTTGGAGATCTAGTCGGTATGACCATGGCTTCTGAAGCTACACTGAGTAAGGAATCCGCTTTAGAATATGCCGCTCTAGTCACCGTAGATAATTACGCTCACGGCGTAAAAGACAAAAAAGTAGATTATGATGAGATCGTTGATACAGCTAGAGACAACTGGGATAAGATCAAAGAAATTCTTATCAGATTCTTGAAAAGGAGATGATCGTCATGTCTATCGCTATAAAAAATGCCGAGATCATAGGCGAAGAAGGGAAAAAAGACGTGTTTATAGACGAAGCCGAGATCAAAAGGATCGGACAGGTTGAAGATGCTGAAAAGGTAATCGATGCCGATGGCAAATACCTCTCGCCGGGATTTTTCAACACTCATACTCACGCGGCTATGAGCCTTTTCAGAGGGGTTGCAGACGATAGGGATTTCTGGGACGCATGGCCTAACATCGTCTGGCCTTTAGAAGAGAATCTCACCGAGGAGGACGTTTATTGGGGTACTAAATTGGCCTGTCTCGAGATGATCAAAACTGGAACAGTTGCATTTAACGATATGTACTTCTTCATGGAATCGGCTTTGGACGCGGTGGAAGAGATGGGTATGAAGGCAGTTTTGAGTTACGGCCTGATAGACCAGAATGATCCTGAAAAACTCGAACGGGAGAAAGAGGCTACTAGAAAAATCGTCGACTACGCCGAAAAATCGGAATTGGTTGAACCTGCTGTGGGACCACATTCTGTTTACACGCTCTCGGAGGAGGGGCTCCAATGGTCTGCAGATTTTGCAGATAAAAACGATCTGATAATACACACTCATCTGGCCGAGACAAAAAAGGAGAGAGACGACTTTAAAGAGGAACACGACGTCTCCTTCACAGAATATTTGGATGGATTTGGCTTATTGAACGAAAGGACCATAGCCGCACACTGCGTGTGGTTGGAAGAGAAAGATTATGAACTTTTAGCTAAAAGAGGAGCTGTCGCGAGTCATAACCCTTCTTCTAACATGAAATTAGGCGTGGGGAAACCCATGGATTACAAGGCGATGAAAGAGTATAGAGCTAAAGTGACACTCGCTACAGACGGTTGCGTCTCTAATAACAATCTCGACATGTTGGAGGAGGCTAAAATAGCGGCTCTCCAACAGAAGATGTCCGGTGACGCTACCCTTCTCAGTGCTGACGAAGCTTACCAGATGCTCACGGAAAAAGGTGCCGAAGCTATGGGTATTAACTCGGGCAGGATCGAAGAGGGAAGACCTGCAGATCTGATCCTCGTCGAGAAAGACGTTAAAGCCATGCCGGACCACAACCCTAAATCGAATCTGATATATTCGATGAGTGGAAATTCAGTGACTGAGGCGATCATCGACGGGAATTTAGTGATGAACGATAGAAAAGTTGAGGGCGAAGAAAAGATAATAAAGAAAGCGAACGAAATAGGTAGAAAATTAGTTTCGAAGGTGTAATGATGCTTGAAAAATTGAAAAGGTCGATGAAAGAGTGTCCTGTGGTCGAGATGGAGGATTATCACTACTTCATACATCCGCTCTCAGATGGTCTACCTCTAGTTGAGCAGGATCTACTCCACGAAGTTGTAAAGGCTGTAGAAAAAAGAGCGGATATAGAATGCGATTATATTTTGACCGCTCAGTCCATGGGCTTTCCCTTAGCAGCGGCGCTTTCCATGGAGACCGGCCTACCATACAAATTTATTAGGAAGAGGAAGTACGGACTGGATAACGAGGTTCCCATATCTCAATCAACTGGTTACTCTGAAAACGAGATGTATCTCAACTTCGTAGAGGAGGGAGATAATGTATTTCTTATAGACGACGTTTTGAGTACAGGTGGAACGCTGAAAAGTATTATCAAAGCTCTTCAAGATATCGGAGTAAATATATGTGACGTGATGGTGGTTTTTGAGAAGATCGGCAACAAAGAGAAATTAGAGGAAGAGCTCGGTGTGAAGATAAAGTCCCTATTGAAAGTTAAAATGGAAGGATCTGAAGTTAAGATAGTTGAATAGAAAAGATCACAGTAGATTTATCCGCCGGTCACCGGCGGCATCACAGCGATCTCGTCGCCGTTTTTGAGGATTTCTTCCCTCCCGGTTCGGTCTTTATTTACCGAAATCAAAAGGTGGTCTTCCATCTCCTGAAGATCAGGATATTCCTGGAAGAGATCCTCCATAACATCTCTGACCTTCCAATTTTTTTTGATCTCCATCTCAAGATCTTTCTTACCGACGATATCCCGGGCGCTGGCAAAGAATTTCACTAAGACCTTCGGTTTCTCAGACATCATTATCCCATTTTTTCAAGACTGTATATAAACTTTTACTCCTCCTTTTGGTTGAAAGAATCCAAAATGATTATATGCCTACATTTAATGTAATATTGATGGATTTCAAAATACAGGTCGCGGAACATAGACCGAAGGTGTCCAACAATCTGGATGAGATACTAGAGGACTTTCTACTCGATATCGGATATCTCTCTGGAAGAAAGAGTGGGAAGGAACTCCACGACAGCGTACCGTTCAGGTTGTGGACCGATTGCTTTTTAGAGAAGCAAGAAAAATTTAGAACTATGGATGAACTAGCTATTATACTCGATACCACCATGCCCACCGTTTACAGGCACCTTAACAAATTGAAGGCTTTACATCTGCTCGAGGAGAAGGAATTGACCATAGAGGACGATGGGGAAGTGACCAAGAAGGGATACAGACTCCGGCAGGGCGATCTGCTGAAAGCATGGCATATAACGGAGTTGACTCTCGAATCGAACCTTAAACGTTACAGGCAGACCATAGAGAGGATCAATTTTTTATCTTCCGGAGAAATGATGATAACGAGTCACACCTGCCCGAATTGTGGTGAAGAGATCCAGAAGATAAAAGATACTCAGAAAGGTGATTGAAATGCCGAATAATATGAAAGATCAACTCACGGAAGGATCTCATTACAGGGTGAGATCATTTACGGCTAAGGAGGAGATACTTACTACAAGGGGCTATTTTGAAGGTTATATCCAGATAGGAAATCATCATGCCATCAAGATCGAATTGGACGATTCCCATGATGAGGAGGGCATCGTCAGGATAATACCTTATCACACCATAGCGAATATAGATATACTAGAACAAGTCGAACCTCCAAAAGATGAGAGGGATGACAAAAATACTTACTTTGGGTGATAAAAATGCCGATAGAAATGGATGCAGATAGTATCGAGGCGAAGATAGTAAAACAACTTATGGAAGGACGACCTTTGACTCTGGAAGAGACGGCGGAAGAACTGAAGATTTCCACTTCAAGGGTTAAACGGGCAGTTAAAGGATTGGTATCTAGAGGTATAATAGAGGTTCAAGAACTTCCAGATAAAAAGTATCTCAGGTTGAAAAGGAGTGATATAAAGTTCCACGGCACGAACCCTGCTCAAGAAAAGAAGATAAAGAAAAAGAAGAGGAGGAAGGATGAGAAGGGTTCAAAAAAGAGTAGAGAGATGATGTATCGGTGAGGCGGGAAAAGTATATATATGTAATGGCTCTATAGAGGGATGTCACACATCAAGATAACACCCTCCCACCCCCCTTTCCTATTATTTTTTTGTCTTTTGGTTACGGAACGATAGTAACCGCTCTTCACACCACTAAACAATATATATTCTAATTGATATAGATAAATTCCAACATCTTTGATAGGATATGGATGGGGCCGCCGAAATTCGAATTCGGGTGCCTACCGCCCCACGGTAGAAGGATCGACCAAGCTACCCCACGGCCCCGTGGTGAAAATTAAAAAAAGAGTTCAGTACTGCATCACTTCGTCTATCAGGTCCGTATGACTCAGCAGCATCCTTCGGCAGCAGTACCGCTCGATGCCGAGATCGTCCATCACTTCTTCTGGATCTTCTCCATTATCGACTCTGTTCTTGTAGTTCTCGTAAACGTTTCCGATTACCTTTCCGCAGGTAAAACATCTAACTGGGACAATCATCCATATATCACCTGTAAGATTTCTGCCTCTTCGCACGAGCGCCCGGACCCATGGGCTGTTTGGGCAATTTTCTTCTCGGATCTGATATAAGTAAACTCCTGTCGTATTCTTTGAAAAGCTCTTCAAGCTCTGGATCTTCGAGATAGTCCACGAGACAGTTCGCTATGGCAGTTCTCGCGGCGTCGGCTTGACCCATCACGCCTCCACCTTTGACATTTACATTGATATCGATATCTTCCGCTCTTTCGCCTACCAAAGTCACCGGTTCTCTTATCTTGAGACGAGCCATCTCCGGATCATATATCTCTATAGGTTTAGTATTGACTCTAACTCTTCCTTTGCCCGGTTTAATGGTGGCTTTAGCTATCGCCTCTTTCCTCTTACCAGTTCGGGTTATAGGTTCTTTGTCTGTCATGATTTAACACCTAGAATTTTGCCCCAAGATGTTCAGATATTTCTCCAAGGGTCAGACCTATCTTCCCGGTGGAGTCCTTCACATCGGGATCTATTATTTCTTCGTCTTCTAGTTCTGAAGGCGTACCGATATACGCACGAAGCCTTTTAAATGCTTTTCGCCCCCGGGGCTTTTGATGAGGTATCATACCTCTCACGCTTCTCTTGAATATCCTTTCAGGTCTTCTTGGGAAGTTCGGCCCGTTCATCTGTTTACCTCTTGCTCTCTTTGTTCTATAGTCTTCTAGGATCTTTCCTTTGTCCCCGGTTATAAATATCTTTTCTGCGTTGACAATCCTTATCTCTTCGCCGTCAAGTATCTCGCTCGCGACTTGGCTAGCCAGTCTTCCCATTATCTTACCTTCACCATCATACACTTTCATATTGTTCACCCCATTATCTTTATACCGCTGCCTTCAGGTTTTCGTTCTGCCAGCTCGCGGAGATCCAAAAGTTCCCCGCCAGCTTCCGCTATGCTCTTTTCCGCACTGTTACTGGCTTTGAACGCCCCGACGGTGACTTCTTTTTTAAGTATACCTGCTCCGAGCACTTTACCAGGAACGACGATCGTCTCGCCTTCCTCGACATTGCGCTCGATGCTGGAAAGGTTGACTTCTGCCCAGTGTTTAGAGGACTTCTCTAACCTTTCCGCGACGTCTCGCCAGATAGGTGCGTCTTTTTCTCTCGCCTGATCTTTCAGTTCTTTTATCAGGCTTATCAGGTTTGGATTCGTTTTATCTTCTATCGACATATCTGACTCCTCCGACATGGGAAAGGAAAATGTTTTACGATTTTCCTTAACCGTGCTTTTATTCAAGAGTGTCTCATTTGAGTGGCTAAGGTCATTTATAAATGTTGTTGTTTTCTCTGTGGAGGTGGAACCGAACAAAAACATACAAATCAATCCCACCTATTATATCAAATATGCTCGAATGTGAGGCATGTAGCGCACAGTACGATTTGGATAAGGATTTACACTTATGCAGATGTGGTGAACCTCTGCGCTTGGAACATTTCCATGGAAATGTAAAAGATAGAAAACACATCTGGGCTAGATACAGCGATTTTCTCCCATTTGAAGTTAATAAAAAATTGAGTCTTGGGGAAGGAAACACACCTCTTTTGAAGGCACTACACCTCTCAAAAAAATTAGAGGTAAATCTATACTTGAAAAACGAGACGGTCAATCCAACTTGGAGTTTTAAAGATAGAGGAACGATTTTGAGTCTGCAAAGAGCTAGAGAACTCGGCATAAAAAAGATAGGGACCGTCTCTACGGGAAACATGGCCGCTAGCGTTTCAGCCTACGGAGCACACAATGATATGGAAACTTTAGTTTTAGTTCCCTCTGACATATCGGATAAGAAGATCGAGCAGATCAGCACCTATGGTCCCGTACTCATCAAAGTTACTGGTAATTATGGCGACCTTTACTACAAAAGTTTAGAAGTTGGAAAGGACGAAATATACTTCACAAATTCGAATTCTCCTTTCAGAGTTGAAGGCTATAAGACTATAGCTTTCGAGATCTACGAAGGAAAAATGCCAGATTATGTAATAATACCTACAAGTTCCGGTGGTCTGTTCAGAGGATTGACAAAAGGTTTCGTAGAAATGAAAAGAAGCGGGATCATCGATGATATACCGACCTTTGTTAGCGTTCAGGCGGAGGGGTGTTCTCCGATCTGTGAAGCCTACGGGTCCGGTGAAAAGCAAATAGAAAGATGGTCTGAACCTGATACCATAGCCAGCGCGATATCGAACCCATTACCTCCAGGAGGTAACGGAGTTTTGAAGAAACTAGAAGAACGCGGTGGTATTTGTGAGAGTGTTTTAGATAAAGATATCGTCAGTGCTCAAAATGAGATAGCTCGAGAGGGCATTTTCTGTCAACCTTCCTCCGCAGTGGGTGTAGCGGCCCTTAAGAATTTAAGACAAAACGAGAGAATCGAAAAAGGAGCTGATGTCGTTTCCATCATCACGGGCTCTGGTCTGAAAGGCGAAATTGTCTTCGACAAAGAACAAACGATCTCTCACTGCGACCTCGAGGACCTCGAAACTTGCCTCTCTAGATTTTTTTAAATTGTTAAAAATAATATGAACAACTTTTTAAAACCCCATTTGAATGTTTAATTGATATCATGGCAGAGAAAAACGAAGAAAAGCAGGAAGAACAAAACGATGACGACGAGAAAGACCTGAGAGAAAAGCTCCGCGAACGGATGGAAAAGAGAAAGGAAGAGATGTCTCAAAGAGGAGCAGCTAGAGAACGCGGGGCTGGAAGAGGTCAGAATCCCATGGCTCAGATGATGCAGGGTATGATGGGAGGAAGAGGTAGAAGATCGCCTTCAAGAGGCGGCCTAGAAGGCCAAGAAGAACTCGTTAACGAGATCAAGAACCTCCGTAACGAACTGAAAGGGATAAAAAAAGAACTCGAGGGTATAAAAGAAGAGCTGTAGAAACTTCCCCTGACAAAATATTTTTAATATACGAGTCTAATACTCCCTTGAACTAAAAAATCAGGTGATAATATGGCAGGTTTAGAGTTGAGAAGTCCTAAATTTTCCCACGGAGAGAGTATACCAACGAGATATGGCTATACTGAAGATAACGTAAATCCGCAATTGGAGATAAGTGGAGTTCCAAGTAAAACCGAATCACTAGCTCTGGTAATGGACGATCCAGACGCGGTCGAACCCGCTGGAAAAGTCTGGGATCATTGGGTGGTCTGGAATATTGAACCGAATACTAGTCAGATCGGTGAAGACGAGACTCCACCCGGAGCGGTAGAAGGCAAGAACGATTATGGTGAATGGGGTTACGGTGGGCCAAATCCTCCTGACAAAGAGCATACATACAAGTTCAAACTCTATGCTCTCAATACCGTAATCGATCTAAGACGAAATGCGAAAAAAGAAGACCTTGAAGAAGCGATGGAAGGTCATATCATAGAAAAGGCGGTTCTTGAAGGGACATATGCTCCTTAGAACAAAAAACTCTTCATTTTTCCTTATTTGATTCCTTTATACTCTCTACGAACTTTTTTACCTTTTTTTCGAAATTTTTCTCCCTGATCTCATCTTCTGACACTTCCAATGTTTCTTCTGGTTTTTTGTCACATATTTCTTCCATCTCGTTAAACGTTTTTTCACCGCCTGTTCCGCCGTGAGTACAGAAGAAACTAACTTGTTTGAAATAATCCTTTCTTTTTTCAAGGTAAGTTCTTACAGCAGGGGTCATTTTACCGGCCCATACAGGAGTACCTATGATGTAATGTACGTGATTTGTAAACCCATTTTCATTATTGTATATGTCTGTCATTTTTTCTCTCCAGGCGTCCCATCCCCCTTTCAAGAAACCGAGTGAACCGGATCTGTCTTTTTTATCGAATATCTCTTTTTTGCCGCAATCTAACATTTCAGCTATCCTCTGCCCTACTTTCTTTGTGTTTCCAGTTCTTGAATAGTAAACTACTAGATATTCCATAGAAGCCTCACTTGACTTTATGTTATTAATTCTTTTGAACTTCTAACCTTATTTAATCCTTATTTAATCGTAAACGTAATTAGTTTATTTCACCTTCCTATTTTTAAAGGGCAAAAGATGATAGGCGGCAGAACAGAATCTCTAGAAAAAAGGAAAAGGGCGGACAAAAAGATAATTTTTACTTTTAAGATATTGATAATAATAGTTCTTGCATTTTCTATATTCAATTTGGTGGTAAGAGGTAGGTTAGGACTTCTAATATTCATAAATTTGCTCTTCAATGGGTTGACTGTAAGTTTTTTCTTTACTGGGTTGATCTCCTGGTATCATTATGGGAAGAATCATATCTTAGGATACAAGAAACTTTTAGTTTATTTAGCGATCATATTTGCTGTTATATCTGCTGTTTTCATATCTGCTCTCTTTATCCACTACCGTGGTGTAGACTTAGAAATATTCGAAGTGAAAATTGCACTCAGGATATGGACTTTTATCCTAGGTTTTTTCACTTCCATATTAGGATTGGTTTTGGGATATTTTTTCTTCTTAGTAATGGGATTTGGAGTAGTAGGGGTATTAAGTGCTTTTCTAAGAAGTCATACACCCCCCTTACTTGATCAGATTAAAAATCTTAATGAAAATACTTCTCAGGAGATGAAAGATAAAGATTTCTCTAGATACATATTTAGCAAAGCTGTTAGCTGGGTTTTTGATGTACCTTCATATCTGGAAACTACCACTTTGAAAGTTAAAAAACCTGAAGATGAAATATATTTTCCCAAAAGTAAATTTAAAACAGCTCTAGTTTGGGAGATATTTTTTTGTGTGATATTGGCGATCAATATAAGTTTAAACCCCATATTGCTGCAACATTTTTCCTTGAGTCAACTGTTTGGAATAACCTCAAGTATAGCCATCTTTACTCCGTTGATTGTACTCCCCTGGTTTATTTACTTAAAATTAGAAGTTGAAATAGAGGCCCCTGCAAAAAATTTTAGGCTTTACGAGGGTCTGAAGAGAAGGGTTTTGAGCCTTCTCGTGGCTCTAGGGACCATTATCACCTTTGTGAGATTATCTTTTGAAAGGATAAATCTACAGGTCTTCTTAATGTCTTTCTTGGTATATCTAGTTAGCATCCTGATATTGACTGTACTGTTCACGTTCGTTTACTTTAATCATTATTGGAGAGATCTTATCAGAGACATTTATTCCGAATATGAAAGAAGGTTCTAGTGATGATCTATTTCTTTTGGACTGTTCAGTCGCTTTTCTTTTTAGCCTTTACTACAGCTACAGTCGCATCTGTGTGTTTTATTACTCTATCAGTTGTGCTTCCTATGAAAAGAGAAGAAAGACCTGATCTTCCGTGAGAACACATATAGATTATGTCATCATCGTTCGCGAGCTTTGTTATCTCTTCATAAGGTTCCCCTTCTTCGATCCTAGTCTTCACAGCCACTCCTAACTCGTCTCCCATCTTTTTGACTTTTTTTAAGACTTTTTCCCCTTCCTTTTTACGATGCTCCCTCAAGATATCCATAGTTTCCTTTCCCACATCTTCGAATCTGTGAGCCGCCATACCTGACATGGCATCTGGAGTCAAAACATAGACCGCTACCGCAGGTATGTCATAAGCCTTTGCAGTTTTTAGTCCCTCTTTTAAACCGATTAGTGAAAGATCAGAGCCGTCGGTAGGTACGATGACTTTTTCGTACATATTTACTATAAAGGGTCAAGTGATAATTAAATTCTTATGTAGTTGTTACACTTGAGACAAAACTTAATAAAAACATTTTAAGCTCATACTCTTAGATGAAGAGTTTCGAAGATCGTTTTATCCAATTAAAACGCAACAAGAGATGGTTCATCCTTTTGATTTTGGTAATCTCCATATTCGTAGGATATGTTGCTAGGATGTCTATCTCTGTCGCTCTCCCCTTTATCTCAAGAGAATTCGCCTGGGATATAGAACAGCAGGGACGTTTGGGAGGGATCTTATTGGGCATTTTCTTGCTCGGATACGGAATTTCGAATATAATCTTCAGCAAATATATCGATATTTACGGCAGCAAATTGATGTTGTCTTTTTCTATCTTACTTTGGTCTTTTTCTTTACTGATCGGTGCTTTGATCCCCGACTATTACGTGATATTATCCTCAAGGTTTTTGTTGGGGCTATCTCAGGGTGTGCTCTTTCCAATAGCTAGCAAGATCACTTCTAGCTGGTTCTCTCCAGACGAAAGGGCAAAGGCGAACTCCATTTATGTTAGTGGAGGTCCTTGGGCCGTTTTGTTTACTCCGGTTATCTTGACTCCAGTGATAACAAGAACTACTTGGCAATTATCTTTTTTCCTAGTATTTTTGATGGGGCTTTTGTTGATTGTACCTGTTATATTTTTCATCACAAGCGATCCAAAAGATGTTAAAAGCGAAAGCATCGAAAAACAAGAACTAGCTTACTCGGGAATTTTGAGGAACAAACAATTTCAGGTCTTGTTGATAGGCTATACATTGATGTCCTCCGTGTGGTGGGGTCTTAGCCTATGGCTACCGACTTATCTTGTCGAAGCTAAAGGTTTAGAACTCGGTCAGATCTCTTACGGGGCCAGCCTTCCCTATATTGGAGCTATAACTGGCATGTATCTCGGCTCCTATGTGAGTGATAGGTTAGGTAAAAGAAAGGAACTGATTTTGTTTGCACTTCTGTCTGGAGGTTTATTCATCTTGATGTTATCACTGTTTGAAGTGATGAACATATATCTAGTCATATCTCTCCTCGTGATGGTCTTTTTTACTGGACAGATGGCTCCACCACTTTATTTTACTATCTTACAGGGTAGAGTGAGTTCTCAGAAGATGGGTTCTGCGACCGGTTTGATGAACGGGATAGGTAACGGTTTTGGCATAATTGGTCCTTTAGCAGTTGGCGTTATCGTAGCTCTCACCGGCTCTTACGATCTCGGCTTTGTTTCCCTCGGGATAATGTTGGTCATTGGTGGTGCTTCACTTTTGCTGTATGATGAGGATTCCTTTTAAATCGAGCCGAAAGTTTTTTTTGGCTGTTATTGCCATATTAGATAATATCGAAGTTTTTGATCACTATGATAAAGATGAAAACACAAAAATATGCTGTGATGATGATCGTGATCGTTCTCCTTTTTTCCATTAGTGGTCTAGCTACTGTTGGAGAAATATCTGAGACTACCGAGGAAGGTGAATTTCCCTATCCTGGAGATCCATGGGCGTGGGAGATGATCGGAACCCAGTATGCTCACCAGATGGATGAGTACGGAGATGAGGTTTTGGTTGCGGTCTTAGACACGGGGATAGATTACAACCATCCTGATTTAGAAGACAAGATGTGGGACGGGATGGGATATGATTTTGTGAATGATGATGACGATCCGATGGACGAAGACGGTCATGGAACACATGTAGCTGGTATCGTTTCTAGTATTGCTCCTGAAGCCGAGCTTATGGCGCTGAAAGTGATCGAGGAAGAAGGAGGTGATTGGAAAAATCTCAGAGATGCTATTGATTATTCTATAGAAAATGGGGCAGACATAATCACGATGAGTTTAGGAGCTGAAAGAGGTCGACTAAGGCCTCCCGTTGAGAGGGGTATAAATGATGCCTACAACGAGGGAATATTATTAACAGCAGCCGCAGGAAATGATGACAAAGACGATGAGTTCTTTCCTGCAGCTTACGACTCCGTGATAGGAGTTTCATCGGTTAATTCTACCAAAGAGAAAGCCCAATACAGCAATTATGGTGACTGGATAGAGATGGTAGCCCCAGGAGGAGATTCGGAAAGACCTGTATTCTCAACTATACTTGATGGATCATATGGTAACAAGATAGGGACTTCTATGGCCTGTCCTTTCGTCACAGGGGCCGCGGCACTGAGGATGAGCGCTCGCCCAGGAGAGAGCAATCAAGAAGTGAGAGAAGTTCTGCAGGAAACCGCTATAGATCTAGGTGATGAATATTATTACGGACATGGTCTTGTCAACGCCTACTTGGCCGCTGGAGGTGAAGTCCCGACTCCACCACAGAATTTAGTTCAATACACTGATGATTCTGTTGTAAAATTGGAATGGGACGAACCTTGGGAGGAAGGATTATCATCAGTTGAAGGTTATCGGATTTATAGAGGAATAAGGGATGAAGAAAAAGAACAGATAGCTGAAGTGGGGCTAGGACAGTTGAGTTACGAGGATACCGATGTCGAAAATGAGGTCAACTATGGCTATTATGTCACGGCTTTCAACGAGAAAGGAGAAAGTTTCCAAAGCAAGACTGTTTGGGCAACTCCTCGTGAGGAACCAGTAGTCCCTGGTCCACCTAGAAACATTGAGGCGGAACTTTTAGATGAGGGTGTTGAGATAAATTGGGAGGTACCTTTTGATGACGGCACTTCTCTTATAACCTCCTATATGCTATACAGAAAAGAGAAAAGCGGTGAGGACGATTTACTAGAAGAAGTTGATGGTGAAACCTTTACTTACTTTGACGAGACTGTCCATTCAGATACTGAATACAGGTATTCGGTCAGCGCTATAAATGAGGAAGGGGAAGGTGAAAAGGCTATGACCGGTTGGTTAGAAGTCCCCGAGGATCACGTAACTGACCCCGTAGAGGATGAGACCCCGGAAAGTTTACCTGAATGGCTTATCGAGAGAGAGATACCGGTTGTACCTGCCATAATAGTCTTATTTGGACTGGTATTCTTCATGATTTTTGCCGTTGTTCTCCACAGCGAAAAAAGAAAAAACTATAGAAAATGAGATGATTGTTCGAATATTGTTAAATAAACTATATATTGGTTACTTTTCCTATCTTAACATGGATTCCCATGATACATAAAAGCATCAGAAAGGCATTGATTATCTCCTTCATTACAGCTTTATTGATATTCTCTACATTTACTGTAGTTTCCCCTGCAACGGCAGATCCATCTTTAGATTACCTGGAAGATAGTGAGGATACACAAGGTCCTCCGGACGATAGAGGTCCCCCTGATATGATCGGTGGTTTTGGAGAGGAGGCGGGTTCCTTCGTATCGTTTGATACGATAGATGAAGGTATTTCCAACTATTCTCTTCGTAAAGATGGTGAGGACATCTCTATATTTGATGAAGTATCGATAGATGAATTTGGGAAGTACGATGAAAAAGTTGCGGGTCCTATGTACTTTTTGAAGGGCAATGCTGCTGAATTTCAGTTGTATGATACATCTTCTAGAATTTTAAAACTTGATGTGTATTCTCTTGGTGAGTCCGATCGTGATGTAAGTTTCAAGCTGGGGGATATGGAAGTTGATAAAAGGGAGAACAACACGGTAAGAATCAGTAATTATAATTATTCTGGCAACTTGATATCCTTGGATATTCCAGGTCATGCTCAACGAGTAGATGGAGAAAACGATAAATTCATAAATTTCACCGTTGAAGATAGAGCCACTCTCATCTTCAGGATGGAGATAGACGGATTTCCAGAGGGAGTACGAAACTTTGTTAGAAAAAGAACGGGAGAAGGAAGATTAGGTGCTGAATTTAGAATCGAATCGAGGGAGGAAGAATACAATCATACCTCTATCCCATATCGAGATGTAAATATTAAAGCTCAGATGAGAGATGAAACCACACTTGATATGCTCGTTTCATCTGAAAGTTTAGGCGATGAAGGTACTCTTTTGCTTCTAGACATATCATCTAATGTGATGGACATCTCCTCTATAGGAGATATAGACCTGCGTTTTGATGGTAAATCAGCCGAATTAATTGGAGACCTCTCAGAATTGGATGAAACCGAATTAAGTGAGGCCTTCTCAGAATTGAATGAGTCAGATGATCCTTCTTATACGCTTATCCGCGGAGAAGAGGGAACACACATACTTGTGAATGTTCCAGAGTTCTCTACTCATTCGATAACGGTTGAATATATCAACGATGCAGTAAATCAGTATTTGGGTTCTCTTAGTTACTATGTCCCTGCAGCAACAGCTTCAGTTGGATTAGTGATCTTTGGACTGCTTTATAGTAAACGAGATAAAAATGAGGAAAAAAAGAAAGATAAGAATAAAAACGATAGGAGAATATCTATTGACAAGCATCACAAAAATTACGATAAAGGGGAAGGGAATGAAAAAAGGATAAACACATCCAAAAAAGATAAGGATAAAGAGACCCGGGTCCGAAAAGACTAAAACTATTTACTTCTTTCATTTATAAAGGTTGATGAGCATGTCATTAAGCTTGATATATAATTTAAG
>JBMCEH010000016.1:0-15226 GCA_048620775.1 Candidatus Natronoplasma sp.
GAAGGATAAAAGTAGAAGACAAATGATGAAAACTAGTACGCCCACCTCAATACTTCTTGGAATTTTTTTCATCTTTGGTTACCTATTGACCTTTTTCTTTAATAAAGTATTCACCTCTTTCCCTATTATCATCAATCTTCAGCAACAATCCTATTCTAACCTTTCAAACAGATTTCTTTCCTTGTCTTTTGGAGTCATATATGTCATTTCACTCTGTTTAATATTTAATTCGATCAACATCTTTAGATACTTCAACGAAGTGGGCAAAGGATGCACCACAGGTATGTAGTGCCCTAGATCATGAAGAGCACTCTCTAAATCGTCAGTAATCCCCATCATCCCTGTACAACCAAGCACAATCGCATGGGCATCGTCCTCGACCACCGCTTTTTTTGATTCATCGATCAAGGCTTCTGTCATTTTTTCTTTGTCCTCAAGTTCGAGTACGGGTAAATCTATCGATCTGATAGAAGCTAGATTGTCTAATAAACCCTCTTTTCTGACTTTTTCTTCATCTCTCGGCAACGAACTTTTTACTGGTGTCAAAATAGTGAATTTCTGCGCTATTTCAGAGGCGATGAATATACTAGCATGACCCGGACTTACAACCGGTATATCTGCCACTTCTCTAGCCCCCTCAAATCCTGGGTCGCCGAAACAATTTATATATACGCCGTCATAATCGTCATTGTTGGATTCCTCAACGATTTTTATGATATTTGGCGCACAAAGAGATTCATCGTAAGATGATTCTATGGAACCTGTCCCGTATTTGATGGCCTCCACGTCAACTTTAAAATCCTCGGAAATATGTTTCTTGACTTCTTTTTTGGTTTCTTCTAAAAAACTTTCAGTGGTTACGGGTTCAACAATTTTTATTTTCATATTTATCTACCATCCAATTTCATTTTAATAATCTTTTCTACACGATGTGAAGAAAAAAGTTTGAAAGGATTTTTGATTTCGTTTTCAAATAATCTCTTCCATCGGAGTATATTCTATATCGAAGTCAAAATATTTTGGACTTAAGACCTCGAGTCCCTTATCGGATCTCCATTTATTGTCTGCTTTGAAACCTAGCACAGCTACCGATTGACCTTTCTTCACGTTAGGATTGAGTATCGGTTTCGCTTCATCTTTTGTAACTATTGAGATCAAATCAGGGGCTGTAACATAGGCTTCGTCGTTCACCCAAGACATGAGGTGCTCGTTTTTGAACCATATCTTCATCTCGTCCTCTTCCTCATTCTCGATCAGAACTTCACCAACTGTAAATCCAGATTTCTCTTCCCACTGATAATCAGTGATCTCTCCTTCGAACAACTTTGCCCCGTCACTTCCTTCTGTAATCTTTTCAACAGGGTCTACACCATTTTCTATTGCCTGTCTTCTCTTTTTCCCTATCTCAAGTGATTTCGTTACGCTGTCTTCGATCAGAGTTCCACGCATGTCTTTAGCTGTGCCGGGATGATCGCAGACGCCGGCAGTTCCGCCAAGTGAAACGGCGATAGAACGTGCTATCTTTTCAGCCACAAAATCATCCTCCACATCTTCTATCAGCACCCTGTTTTTACCGTCCGATACACCGATAGGATCGATGGGAACATCGTAGACGTGGAAAGTGGTATGAGACAGTTCAGGAACCGATCTTCCGGCAGGATCTGCATCTACCAGCGGCACACCGCATTTTACCGCTGTCGAAAAGGCGATCGCGAGATTTCCTGCCCCTATCTCCGTCGCTATCATCGCACTAAATTTTTTTCCTAGATGTTGCTCTAATACATCTACAGCATTGTAGGTATGAGCTACTCCCTTTTCTTTTTCATCATCTTCGGGGGTGAGAGAACCGCAGAAATAAGGACTTGCCAGCATCTCCTCATCATCGAGTTCATCTAAACTCACTAGTTCGAATTTTTCGCCCCTGTCAAAATCCTTTTTGACATTCTTTCTGGCTCTCTCAAGACTTCCGCCACCGCCGGTTCCAAGTATCGCCGATCCTACTAACATATCATCCATTTCTTGCTTACCAATTTCTTTCATATATTGATACCTCCATTTCTAAATAGAATCAATTCCATAAATATCATCGTCCTTCAAATTTATTTTTGAACTCGTTTAATTCAGGGTGAACGATCGAACCTTCTTCCAATAATTTGTTCCCGTCCAACCAAACACTCGAGTCTAAACAGATACCGTCGGTATGGGATGGAGCATCTATCCCATCCGGAGGAACGTTATGTGAACTCATATATCCGAGACCCCATTCAGTACATCCCCATACTCTTTCGTCTTCGAGAACATTACCGGATAATTTCGCTCCCGGATTGAACCCATAACTTATGTGCACCAATTTTCTCATATTGGGATGATCAAAGCTGTTCAACCATCTTTTGAATTCGTTTGCCTCTTTACCTCCCTCTATATCGACCACTTTGCCATCTTCCACTTTCATCTCTATCGGCTCCTCGAGCAAACCGATAGGAGGTACAACTGATCCGTCAAAGACTAATTTCCCCTGGATAGTTTTCAGGTCTGGAGTCCAAGCTATCTGGCCCGATAAAAAATGCATCCCCGGAGAGCTTGCATCTCCAACATCGCAGTCCACAGGATAATCGGGGTTATTATCAAATTCAAGATCAGTACCTGCGGGAGTAGTGATCCTCACGTTTTCGGCTTTTCTAGTAAGTTCAGCGACCTTCTCCATAAACTCTTCCAATTCTTTTCTATCCACTCTCCCGATAGTTCTCACCATCATCTCTTCGTCAAGACCAACCAAACAAAGATATCTTAATCCTTCGTTCTGTTCCATAGCCCTTTCAAAAGGTGTCGAGTATAAGAGCCATTTATTGTTGAATTCAACCCATGCATCGGCTTCTTTAAGAAGAGAAGTCAATGCATCAACAGGGAGCATTGGATCTGCATCTTGACCCACTCCTTCGGGAGAAGGTAACCATAGGACCATCGGTTTCGCACCCAATTCGAAGGCCTTTCTCGCCGTCGCATTAACCACTCTTTCGTTACTCTCAGTATCAGCAGTGAT
The DNA here is from genome assembly GCA_048620775.1 of Candidatus Natronoplasma sp. GTDB lineage: Archaea > Thermoplasmatota > Thermoplasmata > Halarchaeoplasmatales > Halarchaeoplasmataceae > Natronoplasma. The sequence goes on from JBMCEH010000016.1 coordinate 3,041, forward strand.
AACAAAAGTCTCGCCTTTTTCTAAATCTAATGAATCTTCGACAAGGTTATCGGCCGCCTTTCCAAGCTCATATTCGTAAATATCAGTCATAATTATCATCTATATTATAAAAAGAAAGGTTTTTGGGTCTTGGTGTGATCACTCTTCGATCGTTATGTCATACCAAAATACCACATTTGGATATGCTGGGTTGTCCTCGTACCCATTTATCTCCGATCTCACCGTTCTCATGTACATCTCATCCATGAGGAACAATGAAGGTACATCTTTCATTATTTCCTGTTGGGCCTCGATGTACATATCTGCCGCTTGATCTCGGTCTATGCCTGCTTTCTCCCTTGCTTCCTGTGTTAAATTGTCAACTTCTTCGTTGCTGTAGTAGGCGAGATTGAAATAAGGTTCCTCCTCACTCATGAAAAGATTCGACAACCAAGAATAAGGAGAAGCCTCGTCTGGCCACCAGTAGAATACGAACAGATCCTGTCTTTCGTCAGGGTCTTCGTGCCGAGCTTTCTCCCACTGAGCACTCCATTCCATACCTCTTATGCTCATATCTATTCCAAGTTCGTCAAGTTGGGCTTGCATCAAACTAAGGATTCTCTCCTGAGCTGAGTTACCAGAAGTATATGTGGCATCTATCTCTATATCCTCTGGGTTATATTCTGATTGATTTAGAGCATCCTCTGCTTTTTCCATGTCCATTTCGAATTGGTCCAGATCTTCCGCATGTCCCCACATACCGTGAGGTATAGCACCTCTTGCTTGGGTGGCATCGCCGTGATAGACCTCCTCTACTATATCATCATAAGGCACCGCCCATGAGACAGCCTCTCTGAAGTGGATGTCGTCAAAAGGTTCAGATTCAGTATTGAACATCCCCAAAATATTTTGGAATGACTCTGTTTTCACCACCTCAACGTTCTCGTCTTTTTCCGCTTCGGTATATTGTTCATATGGAAGTCTTTCAATTATATCTACTTCGCCGGATTCGATTTCATGCCTTCTCGTAGTGGCATCGCTTATTTTTCTTATAATCACCTGATCGACTTGGTCTTCTTTCCATTCACCCCTGTAATCATCGTGACGCTTCATCACAAGACGTTCACCCTGGACATATTCATCGACCTGGTAAGGACCTGTTCCTGCTGTGTTATGCTCATTGAACCAATCATGATAATTGTCTACCTCTTCGGCCTTAGACTTGCTGTAGATGAAACCTCCATAAGATGATGCAGACAACATATCAAGAGGGGTTGGTTCGTTAACCTCGAACTCAACAGTGTAATCATCGACGGCGGTTATTTCATCGACTGCACTGAAAAGAAATGATGCTCCTGCTTCTTCTTCTATAGTCCTCTCAAAGGAGAACTTAACATCTTCAGCTGTCATCTCTGTACCATCGTGAAATTTCACTCCTTCCTTTAACTCGAATGACCACGTAAGGCTATCATCGCTGACTTCCCAATCTTCTGCAAGCACACCTTTCAATTCGTCATCATCTGGATCGTACCTTGTCAAGGTCTCGTAGGCGTTATGCATCATCGTGATCTCGTTCGAATAAGAATGGCTAGGATCCCAATACACTACTATATCTGTATGTGTAACTTGCACACCGATCTCTAGTCCTTCTTCTTCAGTATCCTGTATACACCCTGCAAATGTCAGTCCACTAGTTATCAATAGAATCGCTCCAAAAACCGCAAAAAGAGATTTCTTTTCCATATAATCTCACAGAGGGTTCATTCTTTTAAGCCTTATTTACTTTTTTTGGAGGACTATCATACATAGCTTTTCATATCAACATAGATTTTTCACGGTCTTTAGCATGACTTTTGCCCCATTTTTGATATCCTCCCATTCTGTCCATTCCATGGGAGAGTGGCTTATACCTGCCACACTTGGAACGAAAACCATGCCGCTTTTTATTTTTTCAGCGATGTTTTGAGAATCGTGTCCAGCTCTGCTAGCCATTTTTTTATATTTTATATCCAGCTCTTTTGCTGAATTTTCAATTTCTTCGATAAATTCTTCCGAAAGTTCCATTGGAAATTCTTTAGAGACTATTTTTGCCTCAGTCTTCACCCCGTGAGTCTCCTCAAGATTCTTTAATTCTTTTTTTACTTCTCTAACTAGCCTTTCCATCTTATGCTCTTCATTGGCCCTTATATCTATACCCATTTTTACTTTGCTCGGTATGACATTAGTTTCATTAGGTTTTACATTTAGCCTACCCACGGTTCCTGAGGCCGAACCCTCTCCGGATAAGTCCATCTCTTTTGCCTTCTTGTCTAGAGCGCCTATAACTCCTGAAGCACTCACTAAAGCATCTTTTCTCATGTCCATAGGAGTAGTCCCCGCATGGTCGGCTTCTCCTTCGATCGTTACAATCATCGTTTCTATCCCTGTTATATCTTCCACGATACCGATCGGTACATTTTTTTCCTCTAATATGGGGCCCTGCTCTACATGCATTTCTAGGGAGTAACCCCACTCACCTATATTTTTTTCAAAATTTCCAAAGTAACCTATCTCCTCAAGAACTTCCCTGACTTTTTTCCCATCCTGATTTTCTATCTCTAAAGCTTCATCATAGCTGATCCTACCGCTTACCACAGAACTACCCAACAATCCGAAATCAAAAGAAGATCCTTCTTCCCCAGTAAAGACTCCTACCTCGATGTCCCGTTCGTGTTCGAATCTTTCTTCATTGAGTTCTCTTATCACTTCTATCCCACAAATCACCCCCAGAGCTCCATCGAACATCCCTCCGTTGACAACCGAATCGATATGAGAACAGATCAGTATGGAATCTCTATCAGGGTCGTTTCCTTTTTTAGTCCCAAATATATTACCGATCCTGTCTATTTTTACATCCATTTCGGCATCTCTCATTTCTTTTACCACATAATCTCGTGCCTTTCTATTAGCTTCCGAACCGAATGGACGTGAAATTCCTTTTTCGGGATCAAGATCAGCATAACATTCCACCCGCTTCATCGAATTTTCTCTTCCAAATCTTCCCAGTTTTATTAAATCTTCTTTCAACCTTTCGATCATATTTTTCAACTCAGAAGTTATCAGTAATCTAACGAGTGCAAAATTTCTTTATCCATCTCACCTCTGACGAAATCACCCTGACCTTTTTCACCCTTGAACACACCTTCTTCCACTATCACTTTACCGTCAAGTATCGTTATGGTCGGCCATCCTTCTATCTCCATACCACTATAAAGACTCCAATCAACTCCCATGTGAAGATCCTCGTGATTGAGGGTTTTTCTCTTATCAGGATCGATTATCACGATATCGGCGTCGGAGCCCGGGGAAATCACCCCTTTCTTGGGATACATTCCGAACATCTTAGCAACGTTCGTACTCACCACTTCAACGAACCGTGGTAAACTCAGCCGTCCTTTCTTCACGCCTTCTGTGAAAACTATCGGTACTCTTACTTCTGCCTGTGGTGTACCGTTCGGTACATCAGTGAATCTATCCGAATGTGCTTCCTTCTGTTCCTTAGTGAAAGCGACGTGATCAGAACCTATCATAGATATTGTCCCATCCGCCAATCCCTTCCAAAGTGCATCGACATCCGATCCCTCTCTGAAAGGCGGACTGCAAATAGAGTAAAGACCTAGCTCTCCTCCGTATATCTCTTTTGTTGTGGTAAGGTACTGAGGACAGGTTTCTGCCCAAACTTTTTTACCATTGATCCTCGCATCTCTCACTAAACCAGTAGCTTCCTCGGTAGTCATATGAGCTATATAAAGATTTGAATCGGCGAATTCAGAAATAGATATAGCCCTTTGGACAGCCTCTTTTTCTACGAAATTAGGTTTGGATTCTGCTTGATATTTGGGATCGAGCTTTCCCTCGTCGATCAGGTTACTGCGCCATCTTTCTCCGATATCAGCATTTTCGGCATGCACTCCCACCGTCCCTCCATATTGCCCGACTTCCTGTAAGATCTTCAAGAGTTCCCAATCATCAATATAGAGATCTTCTTCCCTGTAGATCATATGTTCTTTTAGGGAAGTAATACCTTTAGAAAAGATCGATTCAATCTCGGTTTTCACCTTTTTATACGAGGAGAAATCGGTGATACATCCATGAGTGGAAAAATTCACAGCACTCATCTGTGAAGCTCTTCGTAATTGATTCTCGACGGCCGAACTAGGAGTGTTTCCGTGCTCCCCCTCTATCGCGAAATCTATAGTCGTAGTGGTTCCGCCAAAAGCAGCCGCTCTAGTACCTTCATACCAATTCTCTTCTGTAGTCTCACCCATAAAGGTGGTTTCATAATGCGAATGTGGATCTATCCCACCAGGCATCACAATGTTGTCATCCGCATCTATCACCTCGTCCGCTTTAGGGAGATTTTTTCTATAACCTATGTTGACTATTTCACCTTCATCGATTGCTATATCAGTGTTTGTCACTTTTCCTTCAAGGACCACCTTTCCGTTCTTTATCAATAAATCTATTGTCATTTTTCACCTTGTTTCTAATTTCTCTGAAGCGATCTGATAACTTCGATTTTAGACATTATGACATGAAACTTTTCTATTTTTTATTTTTTCCATTTCAGGTTCTTTCTCGAAACATACTTCTGAAGCATAAGGGCACCGCGTATTGAAATTACATCCTTCAGGAGGGTCTGAGGCATCAGGAACTTCACCTTCTAGAGGTTGGAATTCCTTTTTATGTCTTGGATCGGGTTCCGGGATAGAGGAGAGTAGGGCCTTAGTGTAAGGATGTATCGGATCCGAGAAAACATCTTCTTTATCACCAATCTCCACCAATTTACCTAGGTACATTATCCCTATCCTATCGGCGAGGTATTTGATTACGCTGAGGTCGTGAGATATGAAGAGATATGTGAGATCAAATTCAGACTGGAGATCCTTTAATAAATTGAGTATCTGAGCCTGTACCGATACATCTAGTGCTGAAGTAGGTTCATCTAATACCACAAGATCAGGGTTTAAGGCGAGCGCTCTAGCCACGGCGACCCTCTGTTTTTGCCCTCCGCTGAATTCATGAGGGTATCTTCTGAGGTGTTCTTCGCCAAGTCCCATTGTCTCAAGAAGATCGAGCACTTTTTCTTCGATTTTTTTATTTGAAAGGTCAGTATGCTCTTTGAGTGGTTCTCCTATAAGGTTCAATACGAGCATCCTTGGATTCAGAGACCAGTAAGGATCCTGAAAAACTATCTGAATATCCTTTCTGATCTTCTTCATCTTTTTTTTATCAATATCTAGGATATTCTCATCTTTGAAAATAATCTTGCCGTCAGTGGATTCATGCAACTTTAGGATAGATCTGGCCAAAGTAGATTTTCCACAGCCTGATTCACCTACTAAAGCAAAAGTTTCTCCTTTTTGGACCTCAAAAGAAACATCATCTACTGCCCTAACGTATCCTACAGTTCTAGAAAATAGACCTTCTTCTATAGGAAAGTATTTTTTAAGGTTTTTGACTTTAAATATCTTCTCTACGTCTTCGTTCATCTGTTTTCACCTTCTTTTAGATGATGGAAACAACTTACAAGATGATTTTCTTCGATTTCTTTTAATTCTGGATCTTTTTGATCACAATCAGCAGATGATCTGTTGCATCGGGGAAAGAACCTGCACCCAGGTTCTATATCTTTCAAATCAGGTACACTACCTTTCACCGATGGGAGTCTTTCACCGCTTTCAGTCTTGTCCGGAATAGACTTTATCAGCCCATTTGTATACGGATGATAAGGGTTCTCATAGATAACTTCAACATCTGCAAGTTCCACTATCTTCCCTGCATACATAACAGCCGTTCTTTCAGCGACCTGGGCTATCACGCCGAGGTCATGGGTGATGAATAGAACTGTAGTTCCAATCTCTTCTTTCAATTCATTTATGAGTTTCAAGATCTGGGCCTGAATGGTCACATCTAGTGCGGTGGTAGGTTCATCTGCAATCAACAGGGTGGGATTGCACGAGAGAGCCATCGCTATCATGACTCTCTGGCGCATCCCTCCGCTGAGTTCGTGAGGATAGCTGTTCAAGACAGTTCGAGGATTGGAAAGTTTGACCTGTTCTAGAAGTTCCAAGCATTTATTTTCCATCTCTTCATCATCTATATCATTATGGACTTGGATTATATCCATCATCTGTGTCTTAATCTTGTAAACAGGATTAAGATTGGACATGGGGTTCTGGAATATTTTTGCTATTTTGTTCCCGCGGATGTTGCGCCATTCTTTTTCGCTTTTTTCTAAAAGATTCTCATCTTCGAAAATAATTTCTCCATCGACGATCCTTCCCGGTTTGGGAACGATATTTAAGAGAGCTTCAGTGGTTACTGATTTTCCACACCCAGTTTCACCAACTACTCCCAGAGTTTCGCCCTTAAATATATCAAGATAGTCGATGTCGATCGCTTCAATCGTACCTTCATATGTCTCAAAAACGACTTGCAAATCTTTTATCTCTAGTAATTTATCTGAACTCATCTATTCCCTCCTTGTTCTTGGATCTAATATATCTCTCAAACCATCTCCAAGTAGATTGAATGAAAGTACGAATATTAGGATTATCAATCCGGGAAAAACGACAGTCCACCATTGAGTCAAGAAAAAATTTCGGTGTGATGCGATCATCCTACCCCATTCTGGAGTTGGAGGTTGAGCTCCCAGTCCGAGAAAACTTAAAGACGCCGCCGTAATGATTATGGATCCGAAATCCATGGATGATTGGACTATAACGCTGGTGATACTGTTGGGTAATATGTGCTGAAAAGCGATCTTGACTTTGTTTTTTCCCATAGCTTTTGCAGCATCGACGAATGGTTTTTCCTTAACACTCAAAGCTTCACTTCTTATCAATCTAGTATACCAAGGCCACCATGCTATTGCGATCGCGATCATCATATTTGTGAGACTCGGTCCCAGTGCAGCGCTGATAGCTAGTGCTAATAAAAGTGGGGGAAAACTCAGGAACATATCAACGACCCTCATGATGGCTTCATCTACTATTCCGCCTATTGTCCCAGCCAAAGCTCCCAGGGGAACACCGATCATCAATGCTAGTCCTATCGCCAATATTCCTATATATAGAGATATCCGGGTTCCATATATGATCCTACTGAAGATATCCCTCCCCATATTATCAGTTCCCATGGGATGTTCGGTACTCGGAGGCTCCAACTGATTTTGGATTTTATTTACGGCTCCACTATCTTCAGGATAAGGTGCAATAAATGGAGCAAATACGGCCATGAATACAAAGGAGATTATCACTATTGCTCCAATGAGAGAAAGTTTATTCTTCATCAATAATTTCAGACTGTATTTTCCCTCTCGTATTTTGGGTTCGAGCCATTTAGGAATCGAAAATAAATTTTTTTTATCCATATATATCACATAATCAATCAAATCTGATCCTCGGATCCATATATGCCTGGATCACATCTACCGCAAGATTCAAGAATACATAGATGACAGCCACTAAAATAACGATCCCCATTATGGCCGGATAGTCCATTACGCTGATAGAAGTTGCTGCATAAGTTCCGAGACCCGGCCAGGAAAATATCGATTCAATCAGAAAGATAGATACTAGAGAATAAGCGAAGGTAAGAGCTAATACGTTCAAAGTACTTCCGAATGAATTTCGCAAAGTATAAACAAATAAGATCTTACTTTCTTTTATTCCAAAAGCTCTTTCCATCCGTATATAATCCTCATTGAGAACATCGATCGTCGCTGATCTGACCTGTCGGGTAACGAGTCCGAGAGGATAAGCCGCCATAGTTAGGGCCGGTAATATGATGTGTTTAGCTGCATCTTGGAAAGCTATCAGATTTCCTTGAAGGAGGGTATCTATCAGGATAAAACCGGTAATACTTTCAAAAGGATAGGCTTGCTGGATCTGGAGGGAGATACGTCCGCTACTTGGAAGCAGTCCCAACTGTTGGAAAAATATCAACTGTAAGATCATTGCGAGCCAAAAAGTCGGTAATGACACTCCGGTCACGGAAAAAAGCCTAGCAGCGTGATCCACCCAAGTATTCCTTTTTGCCGCCGAATAAAGTCCTAGAGGTACTCCAAGTACTACTGCTATGAACATCCCTAAGAGTATTATCTCTAGAGAAGCTGGTAAGAAATGAGTTATGTCCTCTAAAACAGGATTATGTGTCCTTATAGATGTACCGAGATTACCTTGGAGGAGATCTCCCATATATCCGAAATATTGAATCAATATCGGTTGGTTCAAACCTAATTCTTTTTCGGCCGCGACGATCTGTTCAGGTGTTGCCCTTGGTCCAACCCACATATGTACAGGATTAGCGGGAACAAGCCGGGTCAAAACAAAAGCTATGATCGTAACACCAAAAAGAACTACAACAGCTAATATTAATCGCCTTATTATATAATACCGCAATTTCATTTTAGCACTCTCAATAGAATACAGGGGGCATGATGTGAACAGTCTAAGGGATGTGAAATAGGGCTTAATATACTTTATGAAGGAATATCTAGAAATTCTAACTAGAATTATGAAGCCTAAAGAAAGTTTACCATTTATAGCAACATTTCTACGATCTCATCCAATGTTTCTGATAATTCATCATCTTCCATATCGAAAAAATTTTCTTTTTCTATTTTTTTCCTTACTGCTTCATATTTTTCGATATCTCTGTCCTTTAAAAGATTTAAAAGTTTTTCCACAGCATCCATCATCCTTGCCGGACAGTAATTCTTTGGTTCATCGACTAATCCACGGGCGGAAGTAACCATAAAGCATATCAAATCGTACCACTCCTCTTCTTCAGTCATCCCAACCCTCCCATTCTACCAAATCAGCTAATTTTTTTTTGAAAGGATCATCCGGCTCTTCATCGGGATACCCCACGAGGATGATCAATTCTGGTTCATATCTTTCATCTAGATCTAATATCTTATCAATAGCTTTTTTATTGAAGGATCTGATGAAACAAGTACCTAAACCCATCTCGGTAGCCATCAAACAAACGTTCTCTCCAGCGATGGCAATGTCCATATATTTGATAGCCTCGTCTCCGCCTTTTTTCTCGAGCTTTTTTTCATCAACACAGAAGACGAGGATCACTAGAGGTCTCCCATAAATGCCTGGAGAGAATCTTTGGATCTCATCTACTTTTTCTCCTTTAACTGATTTTATCACGTAAGGCTGTAGATTTCCACCACTTGGCGCCCATCTCGCAGCTTCCATCAATCTTTCTATTTTTTCTCTTTCGATACTTTCATCTGTAAATTTTCTTATACTTCTTCTTTTTTTTATTATTTTCATCAAATTCATTCTTTCACCATCATATTTTCCATTCACCTTTCTCGAGCACTGTAGTTTCATCTAATTTTAATGTAGGTTCGGAGATTATCCCGTCAGAATGAATATTACTCATCTGGCATCCGCCTATATGGGAACTATCACCAAAGGCTACATGAACCGTACCGCCTAATTTTTCATCGATTAGAGCATTACCCATGGCGGTTGCTACTTCATTGGTCCCTATCCCGAGTTCAGCAATCTTATCTCCGTTCTCATCTCCTTTTTGGATCATATCTTTGAATTCTTGAGCTTCTTCTTTACCTCTGATTTCGGTTATCTTCCCGTCTACAACTTCGATGGTGATAGGTTCTGAGATTTTTCCAACTCCAGACATGGAAGTATCTACTACGATAGTGCCTCTCCCTTTACCTTCCAAAGGAGCTATATAGGCCTCACCAGCTGGAAGATTACCCCACGCGCCCTTCTCCTGAAGCATACCTGTATCAGCTATCCCTTTTCTTCCTTCGAGTTCTAAAATTAGATCAGTTCCTTTATCGGTAGAAATCTTCGCTTTATTAGAATCTGTTAATATTTTTGCTAGTTTTTTGCTCTTCTTTTCTATTTTTTTATAACCAGCTGTCATTGCTGTAGCTAACATTTTTTTAGTTATGCCCGGCATGGAAGCCACTCTCGCTCCGGATTCGACCGCTTCTTCTCTAGCATCGGTATGAGATAAAGATTTCGAGGTAGGGATCATCACCACATCCGCCTTTTTCATAGCTCCCGCTATAGCCTCTGTGGGTTCTTCTCCATCTATCTCTCGCGGTTTCATACAGCTAATGGTCGTATCGGCTCCAAAACTAGAGGAGACAGCCGCAAATGCATCCGCGATATCGAGTTTCCTGCTATCAGTAACTACGAGAACTTCTTCGCCTGATTTTACATCCATACATACTTCAAGTGCCGTTCTAACTCCCTCAATATACCATAGATTTTCGAACATATTATCCCTCCATAAGATCTGAGATAGGCTGATACCCACCTGTATGACCGAATTCATCTAGGACCCTATCAAAAGTTGCTATAGCTCTTTTCGTTGTCCACTTATCATGGGCTTTTATCCCGATACAAGATACATCCATACCTTCTTCTATATCGGTATTGGTCAATGGCTTTCCGTCAGTGGTTATCCAGCATATACGATCCGGGACCATAGCTAAAAGTTCATCATTCTTATAAGCCAATATATTTTCATTCTTAAAAGACACCTTAAATGTCTCCTCATCTTTTTTTACAGTTACTTCCCCATAATCAAATCCTTTTCGGGTTTCTGTCGTTTTATCCTCAACTTTTCCTGTAATCAATTCATAACCATCGACTATTTCTAAAACAGTTCTGACCGGATTTTTTTTCTCTTTTTTTGATTCCTTTATTGCTTTTCCCACTTTCTCTGAGATTGAAATTGTTTCAGGGATTACTACTTCTTTCATCTCATCTCCAGTCATCTTATGCCATACCAGTCCAGCATGTTGACCGAATTCAGTTGTTATCGCTCTACTCAAATCCTCCATCATATGATCATCATTCACATTTACTACTACCCAATTATCATGATCATCTGCTAATACCGCCGGGCACATAGGGATACCATATATACTAAAAGTCGTTTGCTGTAATTCTGGGATGGCCCTTCCAGCTCCGTCTGCGTCTACAATAGGTATACTTTTAGCAGCAGAAACAATCATCGGAGTTATGCTATTTCCTGCACCAGTTTCTACTGGGATCATATAATCGATATTTTCTTCAGTATACTCCTGAAAGGCTTCAAAAGCGTTTATAGTTTCATCAGAAATACCTTTTTTTAGCATCGCTTCCGGGGAGCCCATCCCTTCTACTACTACGATCTGTGAATCATCTTCCACTTCGTCTAGTGATATAATTTCAATTTTATCAAGCAACTCATTAACTGTCTTAAGACCCATCTCTATGGAACCACCGCCTCCTGTGCCCAGAAAAGCTGCTCCTCTCACAACATCTTTTAAATTATCTTTATCTAAAATCCGAGCCATGATGACCATCAAAATAGACGAGGTCTTTATATATTAATTTTTCTTGGTTTTAGCATTCAAATAAAAAATACGAAGTACTTTTTGGAGATAAGGTTGAATTATCTTATTATTTCTACAGATATAGAAAGCCCTAGAAAGATAACAACCTCTGTATAGAAAGAAACCCTTTTGAAGATGTAGAAGAGATGATCGAAGGTAGAAACAGGTGGTTCGATGAGAAAAGTAAGGTACCTGAAGAAAATCCATTAGAACTTGGTGAATAGAAAGGATATTGTCTAAAAATTCCTACGCCTGAAAAAAATCGAAAATTTTGAGAAAGGATTACATCTAACATCACGAGATCGAAGACGACACTACAGATATGATCGCGATGAAAGTAAAGCATATGGATCTAGTGGTAGAAGATGATTACTCGAATATAGAAAAATTGGTGGATGAAGGCATCATCGACGAAGAAGAAGCGAACTTATCGAGACGGTTCAATGGAGTCCGAAACGCCGTTGTACATGAGTACGATAAATCAGACATAGAGATCAGAAAAAGCAATAGAGAATATAGATGGACTATCAGATATGGTTTTCAAGATATATGAATAAATCTTAACATCTAGATGATCCAGATCTTTAAGAGATGAATGGGTCTTCGTTAAAATTTTCCTACTATGTTTAACATGCTGAACCACATTGAAACCACAATTCACTTTGAGATCGGAATACGCTCGCCCTTCCTATCCTTCACCCTCTTTCAACTTAAAGTTAAAAGGACTTGAACCGTCAGCATGACTATTCCAAATAAAGAGCAACATCACTGGTATAGTTACGCCCATG
>JBMCEH010000017.1:0-14438 GCA_048620775.1 Candidatus Natronoplasma sp.
ATATAGAAGTTCAAACATCAGGATGTAAAGTGAAAGGAGGAACACTGTTACAAGAGATGATCTCTAATTTAGTAGAGAATTCGATAAAGCACTCGGACTGTGATAAGATCAGAATTCAAGCTGAATGTGAAGAAGACGAGTGTGTTGTGACAGTTGAAGACGATGGTAAAGGGATTTCCGACGATGTTAAAGAAAAGATATTCGATAGAGGTTTCAAGGAAGGTGAAAATGCAGGCAGCGGCTTAGGGATGTATCTGGTGAAGGAGATAGTCGATAGTTATGGCGGAAATGTACGAGTGAAAGATTCTGAGTTGGGTGGGGCAAGGTTTGATGTTAAGTTGATGTTGGAAGACTGATCTTTCTTTTGATAATCTATTGATTGATGAGTAAAGGCTTTATATACTCATGTCCCTTTTAAGTTATTATAGATGGGTGCTAGTAAAATGCCGATAAATACACTTTTGGTCGATGACGATGAATCATTTTTGAAGCAGGCGAGGGTATTTTTAGAAAGAGCAGATGAGGGACTTGAAGTCCATCCCGTCACCTCGGCTGAAAAAGCTTTAGAGTTGCTGAAGAAACAGGATTTCGACGTTGTGGTTTCAGATTATCAGATGCCTGAGATGAACGGTCTAGAGTTTTTAGAAGTTCTAAGGGAAGAGAGAGAGAATCAAATCCCTTTCATCATCTTTACTGGTAAGGGTAGAGAAGAGGTCGCGATGAGAGCTTTGAATCTAGGAGCTGATCGTTACATACAAAAAGGTGGAGATCCCAAATCTCAGTTCAATGTTCTGTCAAATGCTATCGTCCAGGGATATGAAAATTGGAGATCAAAAAAGAGATTGGAACGATCCGAGAAAGAACTCAGAGAAAGCCAGAAAAGATACAAAAAGATTTTCTATGAAACTCCTCTGGGTGTTTTTATCTATGACGATGAAGGCGTGATAACGGACTGCAACGATAAGTTCGTAGAGATGATGGGTTCATCAAAGGATGATCTGATAGGCCTCGATATGGTAAATGATCTTGATAATGATAGGATGATAGAAGAAGTAAAGTCCTCTCTAACGCAGGGCAGCGGGCATTACGAAGGGGAATACACTTCAGTGACGGGAAAAAAAACCACCGACGTAAGAGTCTTTTTCAAAGGGATAGGGGATGAGGATGGAAATGTCAGTTCAGGCGTGGGTTTAGTCGAAGATATCTCTGAAAAGAAAGAGATAGAAGAACGATTAAAAGAGAGTGAGGAAAAATATCGGGCACTCATAGAGTCCGCTTTTGCAGGTATAGGCATCACTGACTTTAAGAATAATATCAAATTTGTGAATTCAAAATTCGCTGATATGCTGGGTTATGAAAAGGAAGAGCTCGTGGGCAAAAATCTTGAGGAGATAGCTCCGGAGGAAGAACAAGTCAAATTCAAACGGGAAACTAGAAAAAGGAAAGAAGGGAGAACTAGTCTATATGAAGCGAGCCTGAAGAAGAAGAACGGAGAGATGATAGACGTGATAGTCCAGGCGTCTCCTTTCAAAGATGCCAACGGTGGGTTAGTCGGAACAATAGGAGTGATCACAGATATAACCGAAAGAAAAGGATATGAAAGAGAATTGAAAAGGAAAGAAACGATCCTTGATCATTCCCCTATATACATCAATGTGCTCGACGAGGATGGTAAAATAAAATACCACAGCTATCCCGCTAACCAAATAACAGGTCTCGATCCTAGTAAATTCATGGGAGAAGAGGCCCTAGAGTTCGCCCATCCCGATGATAGAGAAGACGTTTTGAAAATGTTTGAAACGATACTGAAAAATCCAGGTGAGGAATTCGTGACGGAACTGCGCGGTGAAGTGGAAGATGGTTGGATATGGCTGGAGATCAACGCAATCAACTACTTGGATGATCCTGAGATCGACGGGATAATAATCACCGCTCAAGATATCACTGAGAGGAAAAAAGCTAAAGAAGAACTCATCCAGGCTACAGAGGAGTACGATAGGCTGGCCAATAGTATGAACGATGCTATTTTCGTACATGATATGGATGGGGAGTTTTTGACCGTGAACGAAGAGGCGGTGAACCGTTTAGGATATGAAGAGGAAGAATTTTTAGATATGGATATTGAAGATATCGATGATCCAAAACACTCGGCAAATATACGCGAAGTGATGGATAAGATCAAGGAGAAAGGGAGAGTAGTTTTTGAATCCGTTCACGTTACAAAAAACGGTGAAAAGATACCTGTTGAGATCAGTTCGACGTTGACTACTTATATGGGTGAAAAGGCCGTTATAAGTGTAGCTAGGGACATCAAGGATAGAAGGGAGAGGGAGAAAGAGCTGAATCTCTTATACGAAACTTTACGTTTGGGCGAACAAAAACTCGATAAAGCGGAGGTCTTGACAAGAACGGTGGAGATGGTACCGGATTCATTCCAATATCCGGAACTGACCACAGCTAGGATCATTTTTGATGAAGAAGAATTCAAAAGCAGCGGTTACGAAAAGAGCGAGAGGAGTCTGCAAGGAGATATAACTGTAGATGATGAGATTAGAGGATCGATCGAGGTCTATTATACCGAAGAAGATCAGGAGGAACCTTTCCTCGAAGAAGAAAGAGATCTTATCGAAGCTATAGCTGAGATCCTCGGAAATATCATCGAACGAAGGGAAAGGGAGAAAAAGTTAAAAATATCTGAAAGAAAATTTAGAGGTGTATTTGAAGCTTCACCTGATCCTTCATTCCTGCTTGATAAAGAAGGTGTTGTGAAAGAGGTCAATCAGGTAGTTTCGGAAAAACTCGGATATGAAAGAGAAGAGATCGTTGGGAAATCTATCCAAGAACTACCTTTTGTCCCTGAAGAGAGTATTAGGGAATTAATAGATAAATTCGCAAAAAGGAAAAAAGGAGAAGATGTACCTCCATACGAGGTCAAGTTGTTGAGTAAGAATAAAGATGTCTTCCACGCGGAGATAAACGCTAGTGTGTTGGAAGAAAAGGGGTTAGAAGGAGAGATCGTTATCGCTAGAGATATCACTGAGCGGAAAAGAACAGAAGATAGATTGAATGATGAAAAACAGAAGATAAAACAACTTTATCAGATGACTCCTGAACTCCGTGAGATAAAAGACTTACAAATGCTATATGAGTTAGCTGTAGAACTTGCCAATAACATACTTGAATTCGATGTCTGCAGCGTGGAGATAGAAGAGGACGGATATCTTGTGATCAAAGCCAGTACCGAGGAAGAACTCGTTGAAGATGAGTATTCAATGCCTGTAGAGAAGGGTGTCGCAGGAAAGACCTACAGGAAAAAAAAATCCTATCTTCTCAAGAACTTAGAAGGGGCAAAAGATGCAGAACCAACTGATGAGAAATTTAGATCTGCAATAAGCGTTCCAATAGGAGATATAGGCGTTTTTCAGGCATTATCATATGAGAAAGATAAATACGACGAAAGTGATCTGGAATTGGCCGAATTGTTCGTTTCCTATATCACGACATCGATAAATCAGGTGAAGTCAGAAAAAGCTCTTGAAGAGAGCGAAAAACGGTACAGGTCTTTGATAGAGAACTCTATCATCGGTGTGGGCATAACCGATTTTGAAGAAAATATAATCTTTGCGAACGAGCGCTTTGCTGAGATGTTGGATTATAACAAGGTAGAGTTGGAGGGAAAAAACATCTCGAAGTTGACTACTGAAGAGGAATATCAGAAGATGACTGAAAAGACCGAGAGGCGAAAAAAAGGTGAGAGCGAGGTATATGAGACAAAATTGGTCAAAAAAGACGGCAGTTCCATCGATATTATTCTAGGTGCGACTCCACACATTGATGCGGAAGGGGAGATCAAAGGAACGGTCGGGTTCATCCAAGACATCTCGGCAAGAAAAGAGGCTCAAGAAAGAGAGGACTTCCTCCATTCTCTACTGAGGCACGACATAAGGAATAAGATCCAGGTGATACATGGTTACATTCAACTTCTTGAGGAAGAAGAGGGACTGTCAGAAGAAGCGAGGAAGTACCTTGTCAATGCGGAAAAAGGGGTCAAAAGTAGTGTAGACCTGATCGAAAAGATCAGGACGTTAAGAGAAGCTAATGAGGAGGAGGTCAGAGATATAGATGCCAGGTCAACTCTACAGAAAGCAGTTGACTCTTTGAAGGACCAGATGATGAATATAGACTTAGATATACATGCCGATTGCAGGGAAACATGTAAAGTACATGCAGGTCCGCTTTTAGAACAGGTTTTTTCCAATATAATCGAAAATTCGATTAAATATTCAGAAGGCGAAAAGATACAGATGAAGATGAGAGAATCGGACGAAGAAGTCATATGCACCATCGAGGATGACGGGAAGGGGATACCATCCGAGAAGAGAGAAATGATATTCAATAAAGGTTATACTACCGACGAAGAAAGAGGTACGGGATTGGGTCTTTTCCTGGTCAAAAATCTTTTGGACGTCTATGGTGGAAGTATAGAAGTCAAAGATTCCGAATTGGGAGGAACTAGATTCGATATTCATCTAAAGAAAAGTGAAGGATGAAAAAAAGGGCAAAAAGCTAAAACTAGGAAAAGATATACAAAAAATATAAACGTTTGATATATCGGGTATGAGATAGATATTGATAATAGTATCAGGTGGCGGCAGATGAAAAATAAAGATACCATCAAAGTGTTGGTTGTAGATGATGATCCTAGCTTTTTGGACCAGGCTAAGACATTCCTTGAAAGAGCGGATCGTTGGTTAAAAATTATAACCGCCTTATCTGCTGAAGAGGCATTGGAATCATATGAAGAAGAAGATTTCGACGCCATCGTTTCGGATTATCAGATGCCAGAGATGAACGGTATCGAATTTTTGGAAAAGATCAGAGAGGAAAAGGAGAGTGATATACCGTTTATAATTTTAACGGGTAGGGGCCGAGAAGAGGTGGCGATGAAAGCTCTGAATTTAGGAGCCGATCGCTACCTGCAGAAAAGCGGAGATCCCAAGACACAGTTCGAGATCTTAGCTAACATAATAACTACAGAAGTCGAGAAGATAACGGAAAAGATGTACAGAGATCTGTTAGAATTCAGCCCCAATCCAACCGTTGTTCTTTCTAAGAACAGAGAAATCGAAACTGCTAACAGCAAATTTTTAGAATTGATAGGCAAGGAGAGAGAAAACGTTGAAGATGAACCCGTTTCATCGGTGATAGTGGAGGAAGATGAAAATAAATTGGGAAAGATCCATGCGTTCAAAGAGATCGATAAAAATACCGTTTCTAGCAGTTATCATACTGTTCTAGAAGACGGGGCTGGAGAAAAAAAAGACGTCCTTATCTCCATATCGTTATTACCTGATTCTGGTAAAAGTATAGTCAATTTCTTCGATGTCAACGAGTGGATCATGAACGAACAGTTGATAACCCAGATCAAAAATTTTGAACTGGATGGATCAGAAAATTTGATGGAAAATCTATCTGAAAAAATTGAAGGTGTGATAAGCGAGGAGAAGATTAAAGAGGACATACAAAAGAACTGCTTAGAGGAACTGACAATACTTATGATCGCTAACGAGGGCAAGATTCATGGAAAAGCTATAATAGATGAACTCAGAGAGCAGTTCGGCCTTTCCATAAGTGCCGGTACCATGTACCCTATACTACATGATCTAGAGGAGAGGGGCATCTTGGAAAAACACGAAGGTGTCCAATCTAAAAAGTACTCCTTGAGAAATAGGTCCGAAGCCGTAGGGATCGCGAGACAAAAGATACAGAGCGTCTTCAGCCAGTACCTACTGCTTTATCAGTTACATAGGACGTATATGGATAGAGATTGACTTTTCTATATAGTGGTATGTATCGAACTCTGATATCGGATTCGATTTTCTACTAGTTTATAATAGGTACAGGAAGGATTACTATATCAGTGAAAAAATGTTGGACAGAGAGACCATCTTGATGACAAATGAAAAACCTCCTAGGTCTAAGAAAAATGGTCAAGCCTTTCTTAGTTGTTTGAAACGAGTAAAACAGATGTCTAAAGGTGATGAGATAGTCATAGAAAATGAAAACCTTTTGGAATCTATCGATAGATATCTCGAAATCAAAGAGTTTGAAAAAGAGGTACGAAATGATTCTGGAAAGACCGAGAGTCCGTTTTAGTAGCTAAAACAAGGAAAAGTGAATTTGATGGATGTGATATTGTTTGGGTCTGATCCCGAAGTCCTGAGTCGCAGGAAAGAGTGCTTGGAAAAGAAAGATGAGAGTTTGGATGTTTTCACTAGCTCTTCATCAGAAAGAGCTTTAGAATTGTTTGATAGAAAAGATTCTGATGTTATCGTTCTAGATCGCGAATTGCCGGAGATGAACGTCTATTTTTTCTTTAAAGTTATCATGGAGAGTGACGAAATGCCCCGCATCATCTTGAATTGTGATGGAGGGGATGAGATGGCGATGAGATCTCTCAGCATAGATGTCGATCGATACTTATTGGAAGGTGATGATATAAAAGCGAACTTCTCAGAACTTGCTGATGTTATAAATGAAGAAAAAGGCTCTGTTGAGGAACGGGAAGAATTCTTAAACTCGCTTCTCAGGCACGATCTGATGAATAAGATAAGATTGATGCGGGGAGACCTTCAAATTTTAAAATATGAGTACGATCTTCCAGAGGATGTAGAGGACCGTCTTGATCTCGTGGAAAGGAGGGTCAAAAACAGTATCGACTTGATGAAAAAAATAAAGACACACAGAAAAGCCCACGAAGAAAAAATAAAGGCGATAGATTTTGTAACACCTCTATGGGACGCATTGAAATCTATGGAAGATCTGTTAGAAGATACGGAATTGGATATAAAGATGGACAGTGATGATAACTACACTGTAAAAGCTGGTCCTCTTTTGAAAGAGGTCTTTTCCAACCTGATAGAGAACGCTGTCAAATATTCCGATGGAGATAAGATAAGGATCTCAACAAAGGAGTCTGATGCCGGATTGATATGTTCCGTCGAAGACAGCGGTGGCGGCATACCTGATCTTGAGAAGACGAAGATTTTCCAAAAAGGCTATACCACTAACAGAGAAGCAAGTATGGGTCTTGGCCTTTTCCTAGTCAAGAAAATTTTAGAGGTCTATAACGGGAGTATAGAAGTCAAGGATTCTAAGTTGGGTGGAGCGAGGTTTGACGTGATCTTGAAAAAGGCTTAGGATGAAAGTCTGTTTGTAACTTTTATATCCAGTGCCTATCTAATATATAATCTATTCCCCTGTATCGAGACTCGATATCGAGATGTGATTGATAACGAGGATAAATAAGGCGGGACAACATTGACATAATTGGGTTAATATGAGGAAAAGCCGAAATATAAGTAATGGATTTATTCCCTACATAATTAGTCTAGTCTTCGTGATGTTGATCCTAGCAATGGTTTTGATCTTCATGGCGTCCACTATGGTATAGAAAGTAAAACTCTTTGAATGGCGGTAAAAATATGGAAACTGAACATAAAACTCGTCGAAAAGAACCCGTAACCGGGCAGATGCTCGATGATGAGAAAGATATAACTGACTACGGAGAGCAATTTCCAGATAAATCTGAATCTGGAGACGAAGTCTACGATGTTCTGATAGTAGATGACGAGACTCAGATCTTGAAGTTATTGAAGGAGAGTTTGAAGGCTTCAAAAGCCCTAGAGTGTGACGTAACTTTAGCAACTGATGGAAAGTACGGGCTAAAACATATAAACGAAAAAGATTACGATCTGGTATTATCTGACTACGATATGCCCGAAGTAGATGGGTTGGAATTCCTCAAACAGGTGAAGGAGGATTCTCCCGACACTGTGAGGATAATGATAACCGGACAAGGTTGTCTGGAGGTGGCTAAGGAGGCGATAAATGAAGCAGACGTTCATCACTTTATAGAGAAGCCGTGGGATACTAAAGAATTGATCTCTATCGTTCGGAGAGAGCTGAAGGGAAAGGAGAAAAGTGACGGGGAGGAATGGATCCCCGATGTGAACAGTGTTGAAGAGGCTATCGAGGCTGTTGAATCCCTGCAAAAGAAAGTATCGCAAAACCCTAAAAAAACTCTGAAAAAAGATATGATGATGCTTGAATTCGATTCTAATGAAGAGTTCAACAAATTTTCTTTCGAGATAAAAAGCAAGAAAAATATCGAGATCGAAGATGTCAACATATTTCAGGACAAGTACGTTCTAGCGATAGGAATTCTTCCAAAATGTTATGAAACGATAAAGTGACGAACCGATCTGTATCGGTTAGATAGTGAGGAATCGGATTTTAGATTTTTTTCAGTAGAATGCTACAGATCAACTTGGAATATTTTAGTCTGAGATAGATAAATTGATATATGTGGATGACTCTATTATTTTATAGCTATAGGAGGCTAGAGATGTGCAGTGAAAGATCAAATAATCTAGCTGAAGAAGGAACTGGGAACCTAGAAAAGCCCTTTGAAAATTTAGATCTGGGAAATCATCTTTGCTGCATCTACAGAGACAGGGAGAAGTATCTTTTAGAGATCGCTTTGTTCGTTTTGACCGGGTTAGAACAGGATGAGAAATGTGTTTACGTTGTAGATGATAGAAAAAGAGAGCAGATAATCGATTTTTTACATGAACAGGATATAGATATCGAGAAGTATTTAGAGACGGGACAGTTCGAGTTTTTGACCAGGAAAGAAACCTACCTCAAGGATGGTTATTTCGATCCGGATGAGATGGTCGTGCTCCTCAAAAAAATGGAAGAAGAGGCCTTGGAGAACGGCTATGATGGAGTAAGAGTGACGGGTGAGATGACCTGGGTCCTCTCTGATCTTCCAGGTACCGAGAGGTTGATGGAATACGAGATGAAGCTGAACAAGTTCCTCCCGGAAAGTGATACCATCGCATTATGTCAGTACAACGAAGAGAGGTTTCCACCTGAGATCCTGATCGATGTGATCTATACCCATCCAAAGATCCTTCTTCATGATTCGATATTTGAGAACCCGTATTACTTGCCTCCTGACGTGTTTTTATCCAGGTTGAAAGGAGATGTGGATAGAGGATATTATGAAAGCATAAAGGAGGATATAATACAAAGAGGGAAACTAAAAAAAAGAGAAAGGCTGGCAGATACCTCACTTGAAAAAGCCTCTATTGAGGTTTTTTGGTTAAATCCAGCGGGAAAAGTTATTTACTCGAACGAGACGGTGAAGGAAAGATTAGATTACTCGAAAGAAGAGCTAAATGAGATGTATGTTTGGGACGTAGATCCCGAATATCCTAAAGAAAGAAGAGAAGAGTTCTGGAATGAATTGAAGGATAAAAAAACTAGGACTTTTGAAAGTGAACATGGGAGTAAAGATGGAGAAGTCTTTCCCGTAGAGATAACCAGCCAATATGTGAAGATAGGAGAAGATGAATACGAGTTCGCCTTTGCCAAAGATATCAGCGAGAGAAAAGAGGCAAAAGAAGATTTGAAGGAGAAAAAACGTGAGTTGGAAAACTTACTCAGTAATTTACCCGGGATGGCCTATCGTAGCTTGAATAACAGAGAATGGACCATGAAATTCGTAAGCGAAGGCTGTAAAAAATTGACAGGGTACGAACCGGAAGACCTGATCGATAGTAGGGAAGTAAAATGGAGCGATCTTATAAAACCTGAAGATAGAGAGCGGGTATGGGATGTTCTGCAGGAAGCCTTAGAAGAAAAAGAACCCTTCGAAGTTACTTACCGGATACGGACCCGGAAAGGTGATGAAAAGTGGGTCTCGGAACATGGAAATGGTATCTATGAAGATGGTGATGTGAAGTATCTCGAAGGCATAATTGAGGACATGACAGAAAAAAAGGAGGCCGATGAAGAGATACGTGAACTCACCCAGTTCAGAGAAAAAATCATCCAGGACGCTAATATCTGGTTGAATGTTCTAGATGATGATGGAAACGTTCTGGTCTGGAACAAAGCCGCAGAAGATATCAGTGGATACTCTAAAGAAGAAGTAGTTGGGAACGCTAATATCTGGGAGTGGTTATATCCTGAAGAAAGTCAGTTCGAGGATATAACGGCTGCGATGGAGGAGATCTTAGAGGGTAAGATCGTCGAAGATTACAAAACAACTATCGAATGTAAAGACGGAAGTGAGAAGATAATATCCTGGACTTCGCATCCTCTTCAAGATGACGAGGGCGATATCATCGGCTCGATAGCGTTGGGAAGAGATGTAACCACTCAGAGAGAAGCCGAAGAGAGGCGAGATTTCTTGAATACCATGCTTAGACAGGACCTGCAGAGCAAATATCAAATCATCCAAGGCTACTTACAGTTGATCAACGAATCGGACCTTTCGGAAAAACACAGAAAATTTTTCGAGAAGGCTGAAAGGATAAGTGGAGAAGCCAATTCAATATTGAGATTGGCCAAAAAACTTGAGGAGATCGAACGGACAGATTGGTCTGAGAAAAAGGATTTAAGAAAGGTACTAGAACATGTGATGGAAGATATTTCAGACCTTGTAGAAAGAAAGAAAGTCGAGATCATAGACGAATGCTCTGAAAACATCTGCGCCGTTGAGGGAAATTATTCTCTGAACAACCTGATCTCTCAGTTGTTAAGAACTCGGATCAAGATTTCAGGATGTGAACACATAAAGATCAGCGTGACTGAGAAAGAAGAAGGAGTTGAGTTGAAACTTGAAGATGACGGGGAAAGACTGCCCGAGGAGATAAAAAAGTTATTATTTGGAGATATCTACAAAGGGTTCACCACCGGTATCGGAGGAGTCAGGTATTATATCATAAAGCAGATCGCAAAACATAACGGGATAGACATAATACCCGAGGATTCGGATATGGGCGGTGAGAGATTTAAGATATATTTGCGTAAGGCGTAGGGCTCAGTTCTAATAGTATAGAAGGTCCTCGCAAGTTCATGCATTAGTAGAACAGATCATCTCTGTAACAGATATTTATTCTGGTTTTGGAAGATACAGATCGAATCTTGCGCCTCCCATCTCTGAGTCCTTCACCTCTATCTCGCCGTCATAACTATTGATGATCTCTTTGACCATGTACATCCCAAGGCCGGTACCTGAACCACTCCCTCTTTTGAAGCCTTTTTCACATATCCTTTCTTTATACTCGTCAGGGATCCCTTTACCATCATCTTCAACTCTGATCTTACATCGATCGCCTTCTGATTCATATCTGATAGATATTTTCTCGCAGTCAGCATGCCTTATCGAATTCTCTATCAGGTTAGAAAAAAGATCATGAAGCAAAGGTCCTCCGACTACGGAACAACTTTTTTCCTCAACTTCCAGAGAGATACATTTTTCTTCCAATCGTTCCGCGTATTCAGATCTTATCTTGTCCGGCACCGATCTCAGATCTATGGTCTTGATCTCTTCCTCCTCTTCGATCTTCCTCAATTTCCTGATCTTTTCTATGATATCAAGGCCGTCCTGTGCGGCTCTCTCGGCTTTTTCTATAAAGTCTTCGACCTCTTCTGGAAGATCATGATCTTTCATGAGTTCGAGATAACCTCTAACGATCTTAGATTTGTTGCCGACGTCGTGTCTCATCAGAGAATGTAAGAAATCTTCTCTCTCCAATATCTGTGTCCTTTTCAAGGCTTCTGAGACATGGTCGATCAGGAGTTCGACCATATGCAGATCCTCTTCGTCGAAATGTTCTTCTTCAGTAGATACCGCCTGAAATACACCGAACTCTCCGATAGGAACGCTTATTCCCGATCTGAATTTTTCTGAAGTCGGATTTATAACGTCATAATCCTCGGGTGTTTCGGCCAAGAAAGATCTGTTTTCTGAGTAAGTCTTACCTGCGAGGCTGTCATCTATAGGTAGAGGATCAGGAGCTGGATATCCATCCTCAGGGAATCCAGATGAAAAAGCTGTGGGTTCCATCCGTCCGTCCTCCGGTTTTTGTATGGCGCATATATCGAAGTCGAGTATGTCTTCCGCAACCTTTACAGTTAAATTGTAGATCTTTTCTTCAGACCGACATGTCTCAAGTTCAGCGCTTATGCTGTGCAGCCTCTCGATCTTCTCCTTACTTTCTCTCAAACGCTCTTCAGCTTCTTTCCTATCGCTCACGTCCCGGACCACGCCCAGCACGTAATTATTATCATCTATGGTGTATCTGTTCAGAGATACCTCGGCATGGAAAGTTTCGTCTTTTTCTGTTGTATGAACCCATTCAGAATACTGGGGCTCGTCTTGAAGAGCTGAATCTATCTTCTCTATTGCTTTTTCTTTAGATCTTCTACCGTCGGGCTGTTTTTCTGGTGAAAAATCCCATGGACTACTCCCGATGATATCCTCCCGATCGCACTCAAACATCTCTAGTGTCTTCTCATTACAATCTATGAACTTGAAATCAGCCCCGTCTAGAATTATGATGCCATCGTTTGCGGACTCGAAGATCATCCGGTATCTTTTTTCATTTTTCTTTATTTCCTCACGAGATCTGACGCGCTCGATGGCCTGGACCATCTGGGAAACCAAAATCTCAGTTAAATCCAGGTCGGATTCGTCGAAATGACCTTTCTGGTATGACAGAACTTGAAATATGCCTTCGTCTTTTATAGGAATACTGATAGCAGATTTGAAATCCGGATCGCTGGGTTGGGCTTCTTCCCAATTCGATAGATCATCGATGAGATATGATTCTTTGTTCTTGAAAGTCAGACCTCTTATGCCTTCATCCTTTGAGTGTCTCTCGCCGACTTCGATCTTCGTTCCATTCGCAGCTCGGACAACAAGGTCTTCATCTTCCAACATACATATGATGCTCGCTTCAAAACCTAATATCTCCTGAGCTGAGCTCAGGGCTAGTTTGTAAATCTCACTCTCTGAAGTACCAGCTCCTATCTCAGTTGAAGCTTTGTACAGCTCTTTTATCTTCCTCTCCCTCTCCTTTTTTTCTTTTTTGTTATTGTATCGGTCGATCTCTCTAGTGATGACCTGAATTAAAAAGTCGAACTGACTTTTTGGATCTCCTTCTTTTTTGATGTATCTGTCCGCGCCGAGGTTCAGGGCTTTCATCGCGACCTCTTCTCTGCCTTTCCCAGTGAAGATTATGAAAGGTCCCTTCATCTCTTTTTCATCCCGGACTTTTTTCAAAAATTCCAACCCATCCATACGGGGCATCTGATAATCTGCTACGATCAAGTCTATATCTTCGTCATCGAGCCGGTTAAGAGCACCTTTAGCGGAGGTCTCGGTCAGTACCTCTATGTCCCCCCCCTTTTTCTCTATAAAGACTTTAGCCTGTTCTAAAAGCAAGGATTCATCATCGACTAAGAGCACTTTTATTGTCATTATAGTCAACCCCTTCTATGTGTGCGGATATATCGAGCTTTATTAGAAACGAACTTTATGAGGATATATAAAAAGATTTAGTTCATTTGTTTTGACGAATAATTCTATACGATTTGAGATATGAAAGGAATCTAAATCTAAAAAAGATTTAAGTAGTAAGTAGAAATTTAATGTTAACATGCCTAAGACATCAGGTGAACGGAAGACCGAAATGGTCGCTACTCGTTTGACCCCTCCTTTAAAACAAGCGGTAAAGAAAGAGGCTCAGAGAGAAGGCAGAGATATATCCGAATGGTTGAGGAATCTGCTCATCGAAGAGCTTAGAGAGAGAGGCAGTCTTCCCGACAGGCTTTCTCTAGGAAATCTGGGGGAGGATAGATGAGTGATAGGATATCTACTGGTGTAGAAAAATTGGATAATCTGACCGGTGGAGGTTTCATCGAGGGTTCATTCGTATTACTTTCTGGAGAGCCCGGAAGCGGTAAGACCATGCTTTCAAGTTCTTTCATCGGAGAAGGATTGAAAAACGGCGAAAATTGCATCTACGTTACCTTTGTAGAGCCTGAAGAGAAGATCATGGAATATGGAGAAAATATGGGTCTAAATTACACTAAATATGAGAAAGAGGGCAGGTTCAAGATTTTAGATAGGCCTGTGGGCGAAGAGATGCACGTTGAAGATCTGACCACGGAGATAATAGACGAGGTGAACAGCATGAACTGCAAGAGGCTGGTGATCGATAGTCTTTCGGCCTGGATACTTGGTTTCCCTGAAGGGCAGAAGAAGAGGAGATTGGTCCGTACTCTTTCTAGGCTGCTTGACAGGATAAACTGTACTTGGATAGGTATCGTCGAACATACGCCCAAGATAGATGAAGCTTCCTTCGAGGAGTATTTGGCTGATTCTGTAATTTATATGGAGACCAAATTTGTGAAAGATGTTTTGAGGCGTGAATTGAAGATATTGAAGATGAGAGGCAGTGATCACGCTCGAGAGGCTTACAGGTACAAGATAGATGTGAATGGGATCCAGATAAAGGAGCCTAAGATCACAGGGTCTGATGTCAAATTCTGAAAATAATATAGATAGAGTGTATATA
>JBMCEH010000018.1:0-14260 GCA_048620775.1 Candidatus Natronoplasma sp.
ATCGATCTTAGGTACGACGATGCGTTGACTATAAGCGACCAGATAATGACCTTAAAACACGCCATAAAAACCGTTGCCAAATTGAATGATCTTCACGCCACGTTCATGCCGAAACCTATAGCAGACGTGAATGGATCAGGTATGCACGTCCATCAGAGTCTGCTTGGCGAAGATAAAAATTATTTTTATGACCCCGCGGATCCAGAAGGATTGAGCGATTTGATGCATTATTATCTAGGAGGATTGTTAAGACATGCTAAAGAAATGTGCGCTATACAAAATTCATGGGTGAATTCTTACAAAAGACTCATCCCGGGTTATGAGGCACCGGTCTACGTTTCATGGGCTCACCTCAATAGGAGTGTCCTCGCAAGGATACCAGCTGGTCGTGGGATGAGTACTAGGATAGAGATAAGGAACCCAGACCCTGCGGGGAATCCATATCTGCAGTTTGCGTCTCTGCTCGGAGCAGGATTGAAAGGTATAGATGAAAAAATTGATCCTCCTGAACCAATAGAGGAAGATCTATTTTCTCTCTCAGATCAAAAACTTAGAGAAAAGAGTATTGAACCTTTACCTGCGAACCTTGGTCATGCATTATCTATCTTGGAGGAAAGCGATCTGATGAAAAGTATTCTAGGCGAACATATATTTCAACATTATCTCCACAACAAAAAGAAGGAATGGAAAGAGTATCGTAAGCAAGTCACAAAATGGGAGATAGATAACTATCTTACCAGGCTTTAGGAGTATTGTGAAGTGCTTAATCCTAGTGTGAGCTCCCCGAGATACATTTCGGGTTTATTTAGAGAGCACGTTTTCTCTACATAAGTCTGAGAAATGGTGTATTCCCTTTCATTTAGCTACTGCATCATCAGAATTGTTTATGTAGTGATAGTGTTGTGATTCTTTAATATAATGTTCCACTTTAATTAAAATTACTCCGATATCTAGCAAATTTATTTGACAAAAAAAGGCGTTTGTTCCAAATTCTCTTAATCCCTAGACTTCAAAAGAGATTAAGACTAACTTATCTTCTTAACGTTCAGAGCTTGATATCCGCGCTCTCCTTTTTCGCTTTCGAATTCTACCCTATCACCATTATCAAGAGAGACACCTTCTGATAACTCGCTGCGGTGAACGAAATGGTCTTCTCTATCCCCATCAGGTTCGATGAAACCGTAACCTTTCAACGGGTCAAAGAATTTCACAATTCCTTTCATATAACCCTCATCCAATCGATTTCAACTCAACACATACAACTAACTCTTGGTATATTTTATTATTGCTAGACCAAGTCTTTATATCTATGCAGTTTTTTCGTCTTATCGCGAGTGAAAAACTGAAGTATAGAACACGGATCGCCGATTTTATATATCTGAATTGAGTTAGAAATGGAAAGGAGGAAAATCCATGACAGAAGATCTATTAAAAAAAGAGCTGGAGAACTTAAAGAGAGGGAGAATACTGATAGTTATGGATGACGGATTGAGTTTTCTAGGAGAACTGGTCGATTTCGATAGCGATACGTTGATCCTTGAGGACGTATATCAGACCGATGCTAAACAGATCAGCTGGAAAAAATTTGAGACCAGCGATACCTGGGGAAGAAAGTCAAAGGTGAAGGAGATAGGGCAGAAAACAAACAAAAAAGATAAAGTGGGGTATGTAGAGTGGGTCGAGGTCAAACTCGACAGATTGTATATCCGTTTGGACCATGTGGTTAGAATCTGGTACGAGAGCAAGTTAAAAGAAAAAAAATGGCTTCCCTCTCAATCGACTGTTTATGAAAAAAAATAAGCAATAAAGTCTTCAAAGAAAGGAATTGTAGATGTAGATTTTGTTACATAGCTTCTTTTGAAAACATAAATCTTATATCGACGGTAAATAATATTCTAATAGAAGTGCATGATCATGAATAAATCGAAGATTACTACAATAATACTCTCTACCATTTTCCTCTTAGGGATGGTTGTAGCTACAACCGGATGCTTGGATAACG
Organism: Candidatus Natronoplasma sp.; assembly: GCA_048620775.1. GTDB lineage: Archaea > Thermoplasmatota > Thermoplasmata > Halarchaeoplasmatales > Halarchaeoplasmataceae > Natronoplasma. The sequence goes on from JBMCEH010000018.1 coordinate 2,003, forward strand.
GAATATTGACAGGTACAATAGAGGTTAAATACAATTCATTGGTCGCAGAAGAGGTAACGATATATCTGGATGACGGTGATGATGAGGAAAGATTAGGAAAGATACAAACGGATGAATGGGTTACCTTTGAAGGTATCGATCCAGGTGATTACACGATCTCTGCTGAAGGGTTGGGTCAGGAATTAGATAGCGAAGAGATAAGCGTTAGTAGAGGCGAAACCACAAGAGTGGAATTGAGTGCTTATTGAAACAAATAGCATCCTCCTTCCAATAGCAAAATTTTATATCATGTGATGAGGGTATAAAAGGAGTAAGATGGAGATATCGAGATTCCTCACGCTTCTCGTCTCTACAGCATTACTCTTAGGGATGGGAGTAGCAACAACCGGATGTTTGGAAAAGCTTCCGGATGGTGAGGAACTAACTACGGGCACGATAGAGGTAATATATCAATCCGGTCCCAATGGAGAGGACGAGGTAGTGATATATCTAGAAAGTAGCTATGATACAGAAAGATTAGGACGGATACCATCTGACGCATGGAGGACGTTCGAAGATATTGAACCCGGCAGTTACATAATTTTTGCGAGAAATCTAGACGGTTTGTTATTGGACAGTCGAGGGATAGATGTCCATGAAGGAGGAACTACAACAGTAGAGTTGGGTTGGTGATCTATTCACTTTCTATCAACCATGTGTTGGCACTCTCCTCATAAGGTCAACTTAGGCACTAGGGTATTCGTATATATTGTTTATAATATAATTGGCGTAGAAAAATACATATAACTTAGCGAGCGTATAAGATTTGCAAGCTTTAAAGAAGGGTGAGAATAATGAAGAAAAAAGTTTTTACTGCCGTGATTGGTCTTCTACTACTTCTCAGTGGGATGCTGATTGTAGGGATAAACGAAGCAACAGCTGAAGAAAACGTCGAGATAAAAGGAGAGGATGGAGCATATTTTGAGCCTGAGATCGTTACTTACACTAAGGAAGTGGAACTCGAGGATGAAATAGAGATAGGATACTCTGTCAATAACACAGGTGATGAGCCGGGGATACAGGATATCATCCTCAGCGTAAAGGTTGAGATCAGGGGCGAGCAAGTGTATAATGAAGAGATCCATAGAGAAGAACTCCCACTAGCCCCAGGGCAGGAATGGAACGATACACAAATCTATGATACCGAGGATGAAGAGGATGAGTACGGAGACATCCCCTTCATCGAGATCAAAGCCGATGTGGAGATCTTACTTGAGACTGATGACGCCTCTGACTCTGCGGAAACAACTGTCACAAAACCAGGTGTGATTCCAGGATTTACGTTCATCCTACTGGTGATCGGTGTAACTTTTGCTGTGATAATCTACCATACGAAGAAACGGTAAAATAAGCGAGATGTAAAAACCTCTTTCTCGTTTTTTTTTTGAAATATAAAGAAAACACACATGGATCAACAAGATACCTGAAGTTCTTTCCAAAGTTTTATCATCAACCGTATTCATTTTAACTACAAAGAGGATCAAAATGCAGAATAGTCACAACAAAACTTTAGTTATTTTATGTGCATTTTTTATCGTATCTTCTACTCTTTCCATGATGACTGTCGGTTTTTCATTCAAAGAAGATGAAACGCACGTTTATTCGTTAGAAACATTGGAGAGCTTTGATAATATCCCTCATGAAACCAACAATGGACCTCTATTTTCGGGATGCGACCCAGTCATCCATCAGATGATGAATGAGACCGACGGATCTAACATCTACGATCATATAGACACTCTTCAAAACTTTGAAAACGAAGATGGAATAAGAACAAGAAGAGACGGCACGCTGGGCTTTGAAAGAGCGGTAAATTGGACATATCAAGAGCTAAATTCCTTCGGTTTAGATGTGTTCAAACAAAATTTTACTTATGAAGATGGTGAAAGTACAAATGTGATTGCAGAAATCCCTGGATCCGATCCAGAACTCGAATCCCAAACTTATATCCTAGGTGCACATCTTGATAGCATCAACTCAGAAGGAGAGAATGAATCCGCCCCTGGTGCAGATGACAACGGCAGCGGTATTGCCTTGATGCTAGAAAGCGCTCGTATCCTATCAGAATACGAGTTCAATCGGACCATACGATTTGCTGCTTGGGGCGCGGAAGAATTAGGTCTTCACGGTAGTTCCTATCACGCTTCAAACATCGATCCTGAAGAAGAAGACCTAAGAGGAAAATTCAATTATGATATGGTGGGGTACGCTGAAGAGAATATACCATCTATAACTCTTCACGCAAATGCGCAGTCAGGATGGATGTTGGACTATCAGAAAGATGTAGCGGAATCTTACGAGGTCGATCTCAACTTCACCTATGAATACGAAAGTGATGAAACTCGCTCCGATCACGCTAGTTTTTGGGACGAGGGGTACGATGCTTCTCTAGCTATAGAAACAGAATTCAATCCCGATTACCATTCAGAAGAAGATACTCTAGATAAGCTAACCATACCTCAGATATCGAAGCTCACTAGTCACGCAGTAGGAACGGTTGCTCATCTCGCTCAGGAAGAATTAGAACCGCCTTACGTAGAGATCCAGACTCCAAAGGGAAGCGAATCATGGGAGAGTAATAGTGAAGAGGAGATAAGATGGTATACAGAGGAAGGAACCGGAAATATTACTGGAGTCGACTTAGAATATACTACCGACAATGGGACCTCATGGTCTACTATTGATACAAATCTGAATGATACTAGCAGTTATCTATGGACCGTTCCAGAAGAATCTACTAGTCAGGCGAAAATACGTATAACTGTCCATGATGATAATGGCATGAGCGCGCAAAACATCAGCGGTTCGTTCAACATTGAAAAATATGAGAATGAAAAAAAGATCCCTGGATTTACTTTACCAGTGGTGATTCTCGGAGTGATTATCGTCCTGATAGTTCATGGGGATGAAAAATCAGCAAAATTTAACTGACTTTTTCTCTCACCTTCAAGGCAAGATCGGGTCTGTCAGTTATCAATGCATCTACTCCTTTGGCTATCAAACATTCCATCAGTTCCACATCATTGACAGTCCATACAAACACTTCAAAATCCAGTCTCCACATCCTCCTAAGATAGAAAAACCGCAAAAGACGATAGTTCGGAGCTGCGAAATCAGCTCTGCATCGATTCAATCTTCCTTTAGGAAACAGCTCAGACAAACGAGTCTTGATTTTAGAATCCGGATCTTCAAGACCAAGTAACAATCCAGCCTCAACTCCAGCATCATATCTCTTTATAGACTTTACACATTCGTCAGAAAAGGATTTCATCACGTAATCATCGTAGCCCAAATGATCTCTCACTAACTCCACAACTCTTTCTTCATAGCCCTCTTCTTTAAGCTCTATATCTAGATCGATCTTGTCTTTTGAAAGATCGACAACGTCCTCTACCTTGGAAACTTTGAAACCTATCTCCTCAGTTATAAACAAAAGTTCTTCATAACTCAGGTCCGATATCTTCTTCCCTTCGATCTCAGGATCATGAAAAGCTACAAGGACATCATCTCTGGTCTTTCTAACATCGAATTCGATCATATCCGCGCCGAGTTCTACAGCTTTTCGAAAAGATTTTAGAGAATTATCGAATTCCGTCAAACCGGAAGCGCCGCGATGCGCGATTATTTTACAATCTTTATCTTTCATCATCTACACCTCGCAGATGCTCCTCAAAAAAAGAGATTACCTTTTCTTCGTAACCCTTTAAATCTATTTGTATAGTTCTGACATGTTCTCCTTCAGTTTTCCACAGCTTCACACAATCCTTACCTCCCTGGTAAAATTTTCTTACCTCCGAAAAACGAACTATCGGATCATTTTCACCTGCTATCAGAAGTAGAGGTTTATCGATACGGTTCATGTATCTATACATGTCAAAAGTCTCGATCCCGAAAAGTAAGCGTACGACAGGTTTTACTAGATGGTAAAATCCCTCGGGTATTCCAGCAAAGTAATTCAAACTTCTCATCGAGGTCTTGTCCATATCCATAGGTGGACTGTCAGCTACTGCACAATCCACCCTACCATCCGAAACCAGCCCTTTAATAGCTACAACCCCTCCCATCGAATACCCTATCAATCCTATTTTCTTACAGCTCCCTTCATGATTTCTCTCCAACCAATCCAACGAAGCTTTGAGATCCAAATGTTCTCTCACCCCAAAAGATGTTCTATCACCTCCACTTCTCCCATGAGCTCTAAGATCGAAATACAGTATGTTGTAATGCTTATCTTTCAAGATGTTCAAAAGAGGCTTCATATAAACCTCGTACCACCTACTAGCGGTATACCCGTGAAGACATATCAATGTTTTCTCATCCCCTTTATCCATCCACCATCCTTTTAAATTCACGTTATCTTCCGTTTGGAAAGCTATCTCTTTATATTCTAAGCCTAGATCACTAGGAGTCCAATCTCCAACATTTCTATCAGGTCTAGTCATCTGGTGGGCTATAAATAAGATGAATACAAAAAATATAATAATTACAAAAAGAACAAACAACAAAAAGACCATCAATCTTCCTCCAATTCTGTTAAAGACCAGATCAAGGGTATAGATATCCAAATGAGTACCGCGGCGATAGGGAACAGAAGTCTGTAATTGTCTCCTGCTAAATCTACTATCAAACCACCTAGTGCCGAAGCAATCAGAACAGGCAAAGCTCTCGTTGCGGCGAAAACACCATAGTACCTACCGTTGAATTCTTCTCTTTTATACTGAGTAAGTAGATCACCTACCACGGGCAGTGAACCGGCTAGAACGGCACCCCAACCTATACCCGCTACAAGTAAGGCTATCAACATCTGTAGTCTAGTCTCGACGAACCAACCCATCGTTAACGGCAACCCAAAAATCAACGCTCCAGATATTATGCTGATACGTCTGCCTATCTTGTCATAGATGTATCCACCAGATAAAGAGCCTCCTAACACGGTAAAATTGAAAGCCGCCATGGCGAACAGACCAAAAGAATGCACTTCATCGACACTAGCACTGCTCGCGTCTCCCTTCAAGATGTAAGCGGCTATACCAAAAAGGAAAACCGCTATGAGTTGATAACTTATCCAGAGAAGCATCTGAGCGGCGTAAAAATTTAGAAAATTTTTGTCTTTAAACACGCTTTTTAGATAAGAAATCAAGGTTTGAGAGGGTATTGTATCTGACACTCTAGGTTCCTTTATCCTCAGGAAGGTAAAGATCGATGCTGCGATAAGGAAAACTCCAGTCAGCAGGAACATGGAGAACTGACCCCAAACGAATTTTGCGATAAGATAAGCTGAAGCGCCGAAAAGGACGAGGTTTCCTGCCCACTCTGCCAAAGTTATGAAACCGCTAGCTTTTCCTCTATCACCACTCGGTATCAAATCGGGTAGTAGGGCCCTGAATTGACTGACGTAGGAGTACATCGCGAAATAGAAGATCGCGACCACGATGGTGAAAATCCACAATGGTGCGCCAAGAGTGAAGCTCGTGTAAATCATCACTGCAAATATCCCTCCTAAACACCCGCCCGCCAAAATGAATGGTTTTCTTCTCCCATGCCCAGATCTATAAGTATCGCTCATATACCCCAATAAGATAGGTATGACGAACCCCATGAGTCCCTGAAGGCTGAGAACGAGCCCTCTTATAAATGCAGATTCCGTGTACTGGCTCAATAGAGGAAAAGTAAAACCTTTGTTGAGAGCGAATCCAAAACCTCTGCTAAAGCCTAAAAAGGAAAGGGCAAAAATTATCCCTTTATGGAAGCTTTTTTTCTTCAAATTATCAGTTTTTCTATAGTAAAATAAAATATAAAGATTTGGGTTAGTTTTTCGGCACTGAATACTCAATTAAGTCAAAGGATGAACCTGAGTAGAAGTTTTAAAAAAAAGTCCGAATTCTTCAGAGAGTCCACCCCAAATTAGAGACCTTTCAATTTTCCTAAAAATCACTAAAAAGTTGACAGACTCCAAAAATCACGCAAATTATAAATGATGGAAAATGGATTAAATAAAAACACAATCGTACATCGAAAGAGGAATCTAAAATGCCAATTTTTTTCATTCTAAAATGGAGTGTTCCGCTTCTGGTAACGACTATCTCAATCCTGTTCCTAGGTCAATATATAAAAAGAAAGGGTGTGAATAAGGAATTATCCAAGGGATTTTTCTTTCTATCCATCGTCATAGCTGGATGGTGCCTGGCCGAGATCTTAAAAATATCTGTTCTTCATGCCAGTGGTCCGGATAGAATCATCGAGCTAAATTCACTTAGAGGTTTGGCCTTCGATCTACGTTACTATTTCATCTCGTTCTTCGGAGCGGTCTTTCTTCATACCGTTCTCGGATTAACAGATTATCACGATAATAAATACTGGAAGACCGTTCTGATGATCGCCTACGGCCTATCCCTTGTAGCGGCTCTTCTTTTGACACTTCAGTTCACCATCGGTTTCCCCTACATCACAGCAGAGTTGTCAGTAGAAGACGGCTTTTTAGAACAGACTACAGGTCCTTTTATGCGGACCTTTAACAATCCGATGATATACGGTCCTGTATTTTTAGGTGTAGCAATCCTTATAAAGACTGTCATAAGACCTAAGAAAATTCTCCAAAGAAAACAAGCGATTGTCTTCTTGATCCCTTTTTTTGTGATCTTTCCACTGAACTATTTATATATGATCGGAATACTCCGTGTGGCGAGAGGAGTTGACATCACCCCACAGTTGTTTAGTGTCGTAGCGATATTCATAGGAGTAGGATTGCTCAAATATGGGCTAGCCAAGGGAAAACCTATACGTTCTATGTGGGTAAAGATGATGCTGATATTCGGTCTGTTCCTCTCCCTAATACTGGGGATCAATTATTTTGCCATCTATATCCTCATTGATGTTCTTTCAGTTACCACCAAGATAACGGACATAATACTGATCATGGGACCGCCGATCGTCCTTTTAGGAATAACTCTAGCGTATATCTTAGCGAAAAGCATCGTTGGTCGGATAAGAAAGGTTTCAGTGGTGGCAAAAGAGATATCTAAAGGCAATTTCGATGTGAGTATAGAAGATAAAAAATCAGAAGACGAGATAGGCGATATGGTGGACGCTGTTCAAGAGATGTTGGAAAATATGGCTAAACCGGTGAGAAAGATAAGCGAAGCTGCAGATGCTATCTCAAGAGGCGATTTCTCCAAGGATATCTCCATAGAGGCAAAGGGGGAGCTGGATAAAATAGTTTCGTCGTTTAAAAGGATGCAGAAAAACCTCAGGAAAAGTTTAACAGAGATAAAAAACGCACAGAGAGAGATTGCGAGAGGGAACTTAAATACATCCATAGATGCCTCTGATCTTGAAGGCGATTTTTTCGAGATGGCTACCGCGGTAAACACCAGTATAACCCAGATCGGTAACAGCATACAGAAAGTTGAAGATATGTTAGATCATATATTTAAAGGGGATCTAGATCAGGATATCGAAGTCGAAAATCTCGAAGGGGAATATCTAAAATTAGCCGAAGATATAAACCAGACGATGGAGAGTCTGCGAACTACGTTCAGCAGTATCAACAGTTCTATGTATAGTTTAGCCAAAGGAGAATTCGAGAAGATAGATGAGAATGAGGAGGTATTAAAAGGCGAATATAAAGTGATCGCGGAAAACGTTAACAGAACCATAGATGTAACACAGAACACTTTAAGAGAGATAAGAGAAGGTGCCCAAAGTATAGCAGAGGGGGATTTCAGTAGAGAGGTGGATACCTCACAGCTGCAGGGAGAATACTTGAGGATAGCGAAAAATCTGAACGACAGTATTGGTTCGATGGAGGAAGCTTTGCGTAAAATATCAGAGTTAAGCACCGCCTTGAAAGAGTACAAGCTGGACAAGGAGATAGATTTTGAAGGTTTTCCAGGTCTTTTCTCCGAGATGGGGAAAGATCTGAGCACCGCGTTAAAAGAGACCAGCGAAAGCATAAGGGAGATACAAAGAGCTGCTAATAAGGTTTCCAATGCCTCGAGCAGCATAGCGAAATTCTCAGAAGAATTGAATCAGACATCAGAACGCGTTACAGAATCGGTCAAGAACATCTCAGAGGGTGCCGCGGAGCAGGCGAAGATGACTGAAGAGCTGTCTTCGAGAGTAGAAGACGGTGCTTCCAGCATGGAGGAAAGTTCTGCCTCTGCTGAAGCTATTGCTTCGGCTACGGAAGAAACCGTTGCTAAAGTGGACGAGGGCAGGCAGTTCGCCCTGCAGGTATCCGAGACCGTATCGGATCTGCGTAGAACATTAGAGTCTACGGCAGAAAAGGCCGAGAAGTTGGATGAACAGTCGGATGAGATAGTCGAAGTCGCGGACGCTATCTCGGATATAGCTGAGCAGACGAATTTACTCGCCCTGAACGCTGCTATTGAGGCAGCGAGAGCCGGTGAGGAAGGTAAGGGGTTTGCAGTTGTAGCGGATTCCGTCAGAGAGCTTTCAGTAAAGACCCAGGAAGAGACTAAAAGGATCAGAGAGACAATAGAAAAAACGAGAGAGTACGCTTCAGAGGTCGTTGAAGGCGTCGATCAGGTGAAAGAAAAATCGAACGAGGTTGACGAACTGACCGTTAAGAACAAACAATCCCTTGAAGAGATAGAGGATGCTAGCAACTCGGTCTCGGAGTCGATCCAGGAGATATCTATATCCGTCACTAAATTGGCAGAGGACCTGCAGGAGTCTTCACGGAGGGTTGAAGAAGTCGCTAGGATAGCGGACGACAATAATAGAGCAGCGGAAAAATCCGCAGGTGCTGCCGAAGAACAGAGATCTTCAGTGGAACAGTTAACTGATTTAGCCGATGAACTTTCCGAACTGAGCAGCGATCTAACAGAAGTGGTAAACAAGTATGAGCTGATGGGTTCTAGGACCTCGGATAGAGAAAAATAAGAGATAAAACCATCATCTTTCAACTCGATACCTCTCCTCGCTTATAATATATGACTGCTCGTATGTAACGATCATGATTTACACCCAAGAATTCGGCGAAGCGACAAAAGGCCACGTTATCCTTGTTCACGGTCTTGGAGAGCATTTCAGACGTCACTACCGACTGATAAAACGGTTAAAAGATGAAGGTTTCAAGGTCCATGCCTTCGATTGGCCTGGACACGGTAAATCGCTCGGGAAAAGGGGACACGCGAGGATAGAAGAGACTCTCGAGATTATCGATAAGATGATAAAAGACATAGAGGATAAACCCTTCCTGTTCGGGCACAGTCTTGGGGGTTTAACTGTATTAAGATATGCGGAAGAAAATCCTGAAAAAGTCAAAGGCATTGTGGCATCTTCTCCTGCACTTGAAAGCGGTGAAGATATTTCCACTATAGCAGAAAAGATGATCTCGTTTTTATCTTATCTCTTTCCTAAAAAGACATTATCAGATTCTATAGATATCGATAAAGTAACTAGAAGTGGAAAGGCTCTGAAAAAGTACGAGGAAGACGACCTTGTACAAAACGAGATATCATTCGCTTTGGCTAGAGATCTCTTTCACAACATGAAGAAAGCACACGAAGAGAAAAAAAAATTGAACGTACCATCATTGATACTAGTCGGAACCGAGGATGAGATAACGCCGATGGTAGGAGGAGAAAAATTTGTCACGGGCTTAGAAAATGTCAAACTAAAAAAATTCGAAGGAGCTTTTCACGAAATTTTCAACGACCCAGAACACAAAGAAGAATTCCACCAAATAATACTAAGTTGGTTGAAAGATCAATCCTGAACCTTCTCTACACTTCTAGTAGCTACAACATCGATACCTAGATTACAAACGTTCTTCAAAATTATTTCACCCGCTTTCACTGGAGCCTGGACTTCAATCTCACTCAACGCTTTCATCACCTCTTCAATTTCATCTTTCTCTACAGGTTCACTCGTCTTCACCGAAACAGTTGGGAAATTTCCTCCAAAACATCTGACAACGCTCATCACAGTCCTCTTAGGAGAGGCGATCTCCTGTTCTGCATATTCTCTTCCATCTTCACATCCGTATCCTTCGATCTTGGAAATTTTTTGATCTTCAACTTCGGCTTGCACTTCACATCCTAAAGGGCACATTATACAGACTACTTTTTTCGTCATCTTCGGACCTCCAGGGTCATCTTTTGATTTAATCCAGCCATCATCTCTTCGGATATTTTCAAACGGATCATCTCCCCGGGGTTGACTGAAGTGGTCTTTATCTTTTTACCGGTCTCTCTTATAACCACATCTACTTTAGGCTCAGGTTTCTTGACACGGACATATAACATGGTGTCGTTCTCTTCACTTACAAATTGAGGAACAACTGAGCGAACATTTCTTCCTTTCTCGATCTCGATCCACTCTTTAGAAGGCATGCCGTCGTTTTCAACAAATGTCTTGACGCTCTCGGCAGCTTTTTCTCCCTGATAGGCGGCAAAATCAACGTAATCGTTTATGGTCAGAACGTTTCCTGCGGCGAAGATTCCAGGGACGTTAGTCTGGAAATATCCATCCACTTTTGGCCCTCTAGTAATAGTATCTTTATCGACTTTGATCTCCATATCATCCAATAGTTTAGTGTATGGTATCAATCCAGTAGCTAGGGCAACTGTATCACACTCGAGTTTCTGTTCACTGCCCTGAGTGATCTCCAATTCATCATCAACATCTGCAGTGACAACTTGTTCCACGCGCTTCTTTCCACGTATCTCTTTGACTATCTTTTGCGTGTAAAGAGGTATGTCGAAATCATGTAAGCACTGGACTACATTTCTGGTCAGACCTCCTGGGAAAGGGCGCATCTCGATGACTCCAAGGACTTCCGCATTCTCTAAAGCAAACCTCCTTGCCATTATAAGCCCTATATCTCCAGAACCTATCACAACCACTTTCTTTCCGGGCATGACTCCATGTATATCCATCATCGTCTGGGCTTCTCCAGCGGTGTAAATACCGCTCAACCGATCGCCCTGTATATCGGTTTCAAAACGATGCCGTTCTCTAGCTCCTGTAGAATAGATTATCGTCTTGGTTCTCAGTGTGAACAAACCTTGAGGCGTTATTACTTCAACTTTCTTCCTCATATCAGATACATATTCTATTGAGGAAACGTGAGCCTCAGTCAAATTATCGACTTCTTCTTTCTCAAATCTATCTAGCAGCTTTTCAGCAAATTCCGTGCCTGTGAGATTCTCATCATAGTAAAAATTGCCAAAGCCTGGATGTGTGCACTGTAAAGGGATACCTCCCAACTTTTCCTTACTTTCGATCATCAAAACATCAAGATCGAGTTCTTTACATCTCGCAGCTGCGGCGATCCCAGCGGGTCCCGCACCGATGACTACGCAATCATAGTTCTCTTTCATTCTATTCTCCCTACCTTTTGGACCTTTGAAGGGTCTTCACATCTCCTATGCCGTATTTCGTTCCCTTTTCTCTCATTTCGATATCCCACATAGGTACGTTTAACTCCTCTGAGAGTATTTTCGCTATCTTCGTTCTGCAGTAAGAACCCTGACAGAATCCAAAAAGGGCTAAAGTCCTGAACTTCACGCTATCTAATGTGACTTCTCCATCTAATTTTTTGATCCTATCGACCGCTTCTAATATCTCAGCTTTTGTTACCTCCTTGCACATACAAGCCACTCTGCCGTAATCGCTGTTTTCTTGTATTAACTCCTTCTTTTTTCTATAGCTCTTATCTGAAAGTCGGTTTATTCCTTCTCTAGTTGGTTTCCAATCTTTCTTTTCTATGAGTTCGATATTTACTTGCTCTTTCAATATATCTACAACTTTTTGTGCTATAGCGGGAGCGGCTGTGAGCCCAGGAGATCTTATCCCCGCTACGTTTATAAATCCAAAAATATCCTCGATCGCCTCGATCTTGTATCTTCCTTCAGGCGGCTCCGGTCTCAAACCCGCAAATGTCTTAGAGATCTTTTCCTTCGATGGCAGCTCTTTTAACAGTTCCCCAGCATTCGCCCAAATAAAGTCTAAACCTTCTTCATTGGTAGCTCTTTCATCCTTACTTTCTCTGTCAAGGTCCTCGGCAGTGGGACCGAGCATCAAATTCCCCTCTACGGTTTGTACGGCATACACACCCTTTGTTTTTTCAGTCGGAGTAGGATGGATGATCTTGTCAGGTTTTTCCTCCACGTCCTCATCGAATAGAATATATTGCCCTTTTCTAGGTCTTATCTTAAAATCACTTTCACGGACCATCTCTGAGATCTTATC
>JBMCEH010000019.1:0-13962 GCA_048620775.1 Candidatus Natronoplasma sp.
ATTAAAAGTTGAAGAGAAGGATAGTAAAAAATGGCAAGTTAAAGCTGTCAATGATTAAGGGCAAAATTCGTATTCACTCGTCTTCTTTTATCGGCTCGCCGCAGAAGAACTCCTCGCTCTCAGGGCAGGGACCTCTAACACATGGCGCTCCCGCCTCTTCAAAGATGATCGGCGCCTTCTCCTTCACCAATTCTAGCATTCTGTTCGCCATCTCTCTTATCTCCCACTGCGCTCTTTTACAGCATCTTAAGGAGAAAAAGTGCCACAGTTCTCTAGCGTTCATAGTGACTATAATATTGGTCTTCGTTGCATTGGGAAGAACGAACCTCGCATCCTCTAACGGAACGTCGTCCATCTCTTTCAGTTCAACATAAGTGTCCTTCACTTTTTCCATCAATTCATCGAATCGTTCTTTAGCTCTTTCATTGTCTTTTATAGTATCAGGAATTACAGGGTTAAAATCTTCTATATCTACGTATCTCTGGCTCTGCTGACTGTAGGAAGCTAAACGGTGCCTTACGAGTTGGTGGGTGAGGGTCCGAGAAACATCTTCGATAGCGAAAGTGAAAGAGGAATGTTCTATCACGCTGTGGTGTCCACTTTCCTTTATCTTATTCAATATCTCCTCTATCTTTTCATCACTCATCTCTTCTTTTTCAGGAACCTTGTCACTATAACAGGTCAATGCAGCGTGAGCAGCACTTCGATCAGGTTCCGGAGTATGATTTATCAATTCTACCTTCATGGTACACCTCAGAACAATCCTGATATCTTACCGTCTTCGTCTATATCGATGTCCTTAGCTGCGGGGTGTGAAGGAAGTCCAGGCATGGTTGTGATATCGCCGGCCATAGGTATCAAGAATCCCGCTCCAGAATTCACTCTAATCTTCCTGACCTTGACCTTGAAGTCTCTCGGTCTTCCTCTCAATTTTCTATCGTCCGATAAGGAATAGTGAGTCTTCGACATGCATATCGGTAATTCATCTAGACCGTTTTGTTTTATCCTTTTCAAGTCTTTTTTAGCCTGAGGCGTGAAAACTGCATCGGTTGCCCCGTATATTTTAGTAGCTATGTCCCTGATCTTCTCTTCAGGTTCTTCCTTGAGTGAGTAAAGAGGTCTGAAGTTACTTTTCTTTTCATCACAGAGTTTCTTCACCTCTTCTGCCAATCCGATCCCACCTTCCCCGCCTTCCTGATACACTTCCGTGACTGCGTAAGGCACCTCTATCTTTTCACATAGGTCTTTGAGGTAATCTATTTCTTTTTGGGTGTCAGATGGAAATCTGTTTATGGCCACAACTACGGGCACCCCGAACATCTGTATATTCTTCAAATGTTTATCTAAGTTCGGTAGTCCTTTCTTCATCGCCTCGAGATTCTCATCTTTTAGATTTTTCCTAGGAACCCCTCCCTGACGTTTTAATGCTCGAACTGTAGCAACCATCACCGCAACGTCGGGTTCGAGATCACCCTCGCGGCAGACGATATTGAAGAATTTTTCTGCACCGAGATCTGAACCAAAACCTGCCTCAGTGACAAAATAATCAGAAAAACTCAATCCTAACTTAGTAGATATCAAGCTGCTGGTACCGTGAGCTATGTTGGCAAAGGGACCGCCGTGGATGAATGCAGGTACGCCCTCTATGGTTTGGACCAGATTGGGTTTCATCGCATGTTTTAACAGAGCGGCCATAGCTCCAACTCCTCCGAACTCACCAGCGGTTATAGGCTCTCTATCGTAAGTATAGCCTATGATGATATCGGAAAGCCTCTCTTTAAGGTCCTGTATCCCATCAGCGAGACACAAAATAGCCATGACCTCAGAACTTGCGGTTATACCGAAAGAGGTTTCGTTCGGCATCCCGTCAGATGTTCCTCCCAGACCAACTACGATATTTCTCAGAGAGCGGTCGTTCATGTCTAGAACTCGAGGCCAAACTATCTTTCTAGTATCTAGATTCATCTCATTCCCGCGGTGCATATGATTATTGATCATCGCAGAAAGTAAGTTGTGCGCGATACCTATTGCGTGCATATCACCGGTGAAATGAAGGTTGATGTCTTCCATGGGGAGGACCTGCGAATTACCTCCTCCCGCTGCACCACCTTTGATACCCATAGTGGGACCTATCGAGGGTTCTCTGATACCAAGTGTGGCTTTCTCGCCCATCTTCCAGAATGCCTGAGTTAAGCCGATGCTAGTGGTTGTTTTACCCTCACCACCTCGTGTAGGTGTCATTGTAGTGACTAAGATCAGATTTCCATGGTCTTTATCCTTGTACTCTTTGATAGTATCTAAAGACAATTTGGCTTCATAATTACCTCTAGGTTCGAGGTCATCTTCACTCAATCCTATCTTTTCCGCAATATCTCCTATCGGCTCTAACTCAGCCTCCTGTGCTATCTCGACATCGGATTTCATATTAGTTGATAAAGGAAAGAGTAATTTAAAATGATTGTGCTGATTTCGACTATGTCTAAAAAAGGAAGGTTCATATACATCTATGTAGATTGATGATAGAGGGAGATCAAAATGAAAATCTCAGCGATGCTGATGACTATAATAATTGTAATAGCCGGTACATCCCTAAGTGGTTGTTTGTGGAAAGAAGAGAGTTATACGAGCGAGTACAATTTTGAGATTAATTTAGAGACTACTAAAGTTCAGGAAAACCTGATTTTGTACACACCACTGCCCAGGAAAAATGATACTCCAATAGTCAATGAATCGGAATTCCTGAAAGAAGCAAATATCCCTGAAAACTGGACATGTGAATATATGAACACGGAGCACGGAGTGATGCTGAAGATAGAGATAGAAAGATTGGAAGTGGATCAACAATATGAAGATGTTTCATTGAGAATCGTCTCAGAAAGCCGTATAGATACGAGAAATGCTTTAGAAAATGAACCGATAATATCTCCAGTCTACAACCTGACAGAAGACGAATATGATGATGAACCTTACCCTGATAAATTTGATGAACGGATGGAATATTACAGATACGATTCCTATGTATATGTGGAAAATCTCACAGAGAACTCTGAATTGAATATATATCTCCATCATATGGGCACCAACGAATGGTGGGTTTTGGGTTGGACTGGTAATGAATACCGTAATCGATTATATACGCCATCTCTAATCAATGAAGGATGGCATGAAGTAGAGGCTGACCTGATACAAGGTTGGGGAAATTATTGAGCTATTCTATTAAAATCATAAAGTTATAGAAAAACTTATCAAACAGTGAAGGTTTTCGTTTGAGTTGGTGTTATAATTGCCACGGAAGGCACTATTGAGCGTATCTAATAAGACTGGTATCGTTGAGTTTGCCAAAGGACTGAAAAAAAACGACTTCGAGATAATATCATCAGGAGGAACAGCTTCTGTGTTGAGAGAAGCGGGATTAGAAGTGACTGAAGTTAGTGAAGTAACTGGTTTTCCGGAGATATTAGATGGGCGTGTGAAAACTCTTCACCCAAAGATCCACGGTGGATTATTATTTCAGGCTAACAAGCATCAGGAAGATATAGAAGAACATGCACTTCCCCATTTAGATATTCTAGCCGTGAACCTGTATCCATTTCAGAAAACTACCGAAGAAGAGCATGAAATCGAAGACGCGGTGGAGAACATCGATATCGGCGGTGTGGCTCTATTGAGAGCCGGAGCTAAGAACCATGAACGCGTAGCCGTTATATGCGATCCAGCAAGATATGATAAGATTTTAGAAGAATTAAAAGAAAATTCTGAAGTTGGTGATAGAACCAGGAAAGAACTGGCGGTAGAAGCGTTCAGTCATACAGCAGAATACGATACTGCCATATACAATTATTTTCAGAAAAAATACATGGGAAACGAGTTCCCGGAAAACTATCAACTCTCCGGAAAAAAAGTTCAAGAACTGAGATACGGAGAAAATCCCAATCAAAAAGCCGCTTTTTATCGAACTGAAAAAACTTCTGAGAGTTCTGTATTGAAAGCAGAAAAACTTCACGGAAAATCCCTCTCATACAACAATATATTGGATCTAGAAGCTGCTATGGATATAGTGAAGGAGTTCGATAAGCCTACGGTAGCTGCTATAAAACACACCAATCCGACAGGAGTAGCGAGCAAAGACGATCTAGCGGAAGCTTACCAATTGGCTTATGAATGTGACCCGATGTCTATCTACGGAGGAATAATCGGCTCTAACCGACCCATTACAGTTGATATGGCCAAGAAGATGGATGAAATCTTTATAGAAGCATGCATCGCCCCAGGTTATGAGGAAGGAGCTATAGACGTTCTGAAGAATAGTAAAAATATAAGGATAATGGAACTGCCTGATTGGAACCCCCAAAAAGAGGGTGTCATGTACATGAAAGTTGCTGAAGGCCTTCTAGTTCAAGAGAGAAATCAACAGAAGTTGAAAAGGGAAGAGTTAGAGGTTAAAAGTGAAAGGCAACCTACAGAAGAAGAACTAGATGCCATGGAATTCGCATGGAAAGTTGTAAAACACGTCAAATCTAACTCGATCATCTTCACTCGAAAAGATCACACGGTAGGTATCGGTGCGGGTCAAATGAGCCGGGTAGACGCGGTAAAGATAGCCCGGATGAAATCTAGGTCCGATACTAAAGGATGCACCATGGCTTCCGATGCTTTCTTTCCGTTCCGTGATGCGATCGATGAAGCAGCGGAAGCGGATATCGAATCGGTTATCCAGCCGGGAGGTTCTATAAGAGATGACGAGGTCGTCGAAGCTATCAATGAATACGAGATGAGCATGGTTTTCACAGGCCAAAGAGTCTTCAAACACTAAGTGGTCCCATGGGAAAGGATGAGGAGAAAAGGAAGGAATTTGAAGATCCAAGAGATAATTTTGAACAACCCGAAGATTATCTATATTCACTAGAAAGGATCGGGGTCAAACTCGGCTTGGACAAGATAGAAGCTTTTCTTTCGAGATTTGATAACCCACATAAAGATTTTCAGGCGATCGTGGTCGGAGGTACCAACGGGAAGGGATCGGTATGCAGAACGCTCGTTAACATTTTGAAAGAAGGGGGTTACTCTACGGGGCTTTATCTTTCCCCTCACCTTGTCGATTTTGAAGAGAGGATACAGATAGACGGAAAAAATATAGATAAAGAAGAACTTTGGAGTTTGATCGGAAAGGTACATCCAGTGGTTAAAGATATTGAAGAGAAGGACCCAGAAAAAAGACCTAGTTTTTTCGAAGTTCTGACCACGTTAGCATTCCTGTCTTTCTCAAAACATGATGTTGATTTTGCAGTTCTAGAAGTCGGTATGGGTGGAAGACTTGACGCTACTAACGTGGCTCCACATGATTTTTCCGTTGTCACTTACGTTGGCTATGATCATGCCGAACATCTTGGAGATTCCAAGATGAAAAGAGCCTACGAGAAAGGGGGTATAATAACAGAAGGCAACCACTTCGTAACTGGGGAGAAGGAGAAAGAAATAAGAGGCTATTTTGAAAAAGTTTGCGAAGAGAGGAACGCTGATTTCAATTATGCCTTCGATAGAGATCATCAGATATCCTACGATCCGTTGAAAATTAGAACAGAACCGTATGGAGAGATCGAGATACAGGGTTTGACTTCTTGGCAGGCAGAAAATGCCTTGATATCCCTTAAAGTAGCGGAGGGATTGAAAGAGCGGGGATACGATCTGAGTGAAAAGAACATCGTTGAAGGGATAGAGAATACTAGATTGCCCGGGAAGATGGAATTCATCAAAAAAAGACCTAGAGTGATGATAGATTCAGCACATAACAAAACAGGATTTGAGGCCCTAAAGCTCGGACTGGAAAATGTAGATTTCAACAGATTGTTGCTGATAGTCGGGATGCTGGAAGACAAAGATCATGGCAGCATGGGTAATATACTGGGACCTCTTGCCGATCTAGTTTACACGGCTGAACCAGTAAGCAAAAGAAAATTGGATAGTGAAGTTCTTTGCAGAGAATTCGAAAGTTACTGCCCTACCGAGACCTATGCGCATGGTATCGAAGCCCTAAAAAAAGCAGAAGAAGAGTGGACTGAAGGGGACCTGATAGTAATTACGGGCTCAATGTATCTGATAGGGGATATATTGAAGAAGTTGAGAGGATAAGATGGATTACGATGAGATGATAAAGCGGCTGAAAAAAGAATTCGATGTCGGAGCCTTTCCAGGTAAAGATCCTGAAGATAATGAGACTCCCGACAGATCACCATTTGAAGTGTTGATCTCAACGGTACTATCTCAGCGTACTAAAGACATCAATACTCACAAAGCATCACAAGCTTTATTTTCCAGCTATCCTAATCCTAAAGAGCTGGCAGAGGCACCTCTCGAACACGTGAAAGAGCTGATAAGACCTTCTGGATTCTACAATGTGAAAGCTGAAAGGGTAAAGCGGATAGCGAAACGTATTCACGAAGAATACGATGACGAAGTGCCCGAAGAACTAGATAAACTACTCGATTTGAAGGGTGTAGGGCGAAAAACAGCGAACTGTGTCCTTGTTTATGGTTTTGGAGAACCGGCGGTGCCTGTTGATACTCATGTACATAGGATAAGTAACAGATTAGGTATAGCGGATACAAATGAGCCAGAAGAGACTGAGAGAGTACTCGAGGAAGAGATACCAAAGAAATATTGGATCGAGATAAACAGATTGATGGTTGTCTTCGGTAAAAACATATGTAGACCTAGACAACCTAAATGTTCGAAGTGCCCGTTGACCGATATGTGTAGATATTATAAAGAGGTGTATATGGATGAAGATGGTTAGGTTAGAGGCAATACCTATAGGAATAGATAGAACCGAGATATTCAAGATCTCTACTGGTTCTTCTCTGACTGCAGAAAATGTCATCGTAAAGGTTCACTCCGAAGGCGTGGTGGGATGGGGTAATGCGAGCGCTAACAGCGTAACAGAGGAGACGATAGAATCCATATTGAAGGCTATGAAAAATTTTAAAGCTAGGACCGAAGGAGAAGAAGTTGACATAGAAAAAAATTGGGAAGACTGGAATAAAGAATTGCCTAACGATCCTTCCGCTCTAGCAGGCTTGGATATAGCCCTATACGATGTGAAAGGGAAATTAAAGAATAAGAACGTTCTAGAGTTTTTTGGAGGAGAGAATGAAGGAGTACTCACTGATAGAACTATAGGACATATGACCAAAAGAGAAACCGTCGAACATGCTAGAAAATTCGTAGACAAAGGTTTCAGAGCTTTGAAAATAAAGATAGGGCTCGGATTGATGGAAGACGTTAAAAGGGTCAGAGCGGTGAGAGAAGAAGTAGGCGATGATATCGAGATATGGGTGGACGCTAACCAAGCGTTCACTCCTGAAGAATCTATCACGCTCTGTCAAAAATTGAAAGAAAGTGATATAAAATTTGTCGAGCAGCCGGTCAGGGTAGACGATCTAGAAGGACTTAAAAAAGTTACCACAGAGACCGATATACCGATAATGGCAGACGAGACCGTAAAAGGACCTCACATGGCGAAAAAAATCTGTGAAGAAGGGATCGCCGATATGATTAACATAAAATTGGCTAAATGCGGAGGTTTAACAGGGGGGAGAAAGATTGTCGAGATAATGGAAGATCATGATATGCAAGGAATGGTGGGCTGCATGGGAGAAACTAGCGTCTCTATAGCCGCAGGGGCCCACCTTTTCAATTCCACTCCAAATCTTAAATATGCCGATCTTGACAGCCATTTCATGCTCTCAGACAATATAGCTAGCGGACTTGAATTTAGAGATGGAAAACTATGGACCTCCGATGAGCCCGGGCTAGGTATAAAAGTCGACGAAGACAAAATGGAAAAATATAGGATCGATCTGAAAGGTGAATCATGAAAATCAAGACCCCCTCTAGACTTCATTTCGGTATAATCGATTTGAGCAGAGAGTTCAAAAGACAATATGGCGCATTCGGTATCACTTTAAAAGAGGGATATGATATAGAGATCAAAGCTACTGAAGACGGTATCAAAGTGAATGGCAGTGAAAGAGAAAAAAAGATAGCAGAAAAGGTCTATCTAAAATTGAAAAATAAGTTCGATATCAAGTGTGGCTTCAAAATAGTGGTCGAAGATCGTATTCCTGACCATATCGGTTTGGGGTCAACCACCCAATTCACTCTCGGAACAGGGTATGGCATGCTGAAGGAAGTTGGTGAGGAAGTTTCGACCATAAAATTAGCTAAACTGCTTGAGCGAGGTCGTTTCTCAGCTATCGGTACTCATGGTTTTGAAAAAGGTGGTCTCATATTGGAAGGCGGAAAAGTGAAGAAAAAAGAGATCTCACCTCTGCTGAAGAGAAAAGAGGTCCCTTCCGACTGGCGATTTTTGATCATCTGTCCAAAACAGAAAAAGGGATACGATGAGAAGGAAGAGAGACCCATAATGGAGGAACTCACGGTAAACAGAAAATACCCCGAGAAGATATGTCACAATATCTTGATGGGCATTTTACCTTCGTTAGAGAGAAATAACATAGTGGACTTTGGTGAACACCTCACCAGGATACAGGAACTGGTCGGTGAATCTTTTTCCGATTATCAAGAAGGTATCTACCATCCCGTGATCAGTGATATCGTAGAATCCCTTATCGATAAAACATATGGAGGGGGACAGAGTTCATGGGGGCCAACAGCTTACGGAGTAGTCAAAGAAAAAGACTTAGATGATCTAAAAGCTAAAGTGATGGAAGGAAAAAAAGAAGAAGGTTACAATATCTGGATCGGAGAACCTAACAACGAAGGTGTTATTGTAAAAGAGTGATTCATTCTTGAAGGTCTTTCTGTATCTCTATCCTTTCTGCTATCTTCTCAGGATTTTCTAAAGCATCAGCTGACGGTATGTTGAACTTCTGTTCGTATTTCATAGTGTATTTTTTCTTTTGATCATCAGTAAGATTTTCTGGGTTTATAGTTACGGCGATTACATCGGCTCCAGAAAAGCTTCGTATGAGGTGGATTTCGTCTTTCACATCCGGCATCGGCCACTGTATGTTCTCCGACTGATAGTGGCGGTATTTTCTAGCCGGTGCGTGCTGTAAAACGACCGCATCTGGCTGACTCGCTGAAAGCACAGCACGAGAGCCGCATACGTAAGCAGGGTGGGAGATACTCCCCTGTCCTTCTATAAGTATATAATCCGGTTGTTTTTCCTTCCATACCTCCCATATCTGGTTTTCTAATTCTCCCACCATGTAATCTCCCTTGATAGAGTCTAGTGGTACGCCATAATCCGAACCCTGCAATAAGCCCGTTTGACCGGTTGCTACCCATTCCACCTCATCGCCTCTTTCTTTCATGACCTCATAGATCTCCAATAATGCGGTCCTCTTACCCACGGAACTGTCAGTACCAAGGAAAGGTATAGTCAAAGCACCGATATCTTCTTTCCTGTTTTTAAAATAGTGAAGTTCGTCCAAGGGAGGTGATTTTCTTATATCGGTCAAAGTCACACCGTATTTCTCCGCCATACCGATAAATTCATCGTCCTCGCTCAGAAAGTGATGGAGACCAGAGATTATATCCAGTCCGTTCTTTATCGCATCCCTTATGTGTTCTCTGAAATTCTCTGGTAAGTACCCACCTATAGTTGCGACTCCAACTATCAAAATTTCAGCTTCATTCCCTTTCAACGCACAGTCAAGGTTAGGGTAGACCTCTACTTTTTTACATCTAGGTATTATCTGATCAGTCGTCTTTCCGGCGAACTTCGAGTCTATTACACCCACTATGTCGTACTTTTCCGAGTGTCTAAGTAATCCATGAGATGTCTTAGCCGCGCCTCTATCGAGATGTTCCTCAGTCAGGATCAAAGCTTTCGTCATAGTCGATATAAAAAAATAATAATTCATAAGTTTTTGGATACATTGCAATGATTATTTAGCTCTACTAACAATAAGAATCGACTACGAACAAAGAATGTACAAGATATTGCTAAGATCACTTAAGTTAAGGTCATTAGATTTTTGACTCTATCCGGGAAGCTCACTTAGTATCTTTTTAGTCCTTTTTATGAGATCATCAGACGCCCCAATGTCTTCAAAAATATCTCTAGCGCTTCCCAAGTACTCTTGAGCCTTTTCATATTCATTTTTGTCTTTATATAACTGCCCAATATGTAATTTGGTCTCAGCTACATTGTAAGGCATATCTAGCTCTTTATTTAGATCCAAAGCTTTGTTATAGTACTGAACTGCTTTGTCAAAATTTCCCTTTTTGTGGTTGATCATGGCTCTATTTCTGTAGACTGCGGCCAACCCGACTCTATCGTTTTCCCGTTTCATTATCTCTTCTATACCATCAATATATTCAGAAGCTTCTTCTAAACGACCTAAATTTGTACAAACCTCCGCCGCATTGAATGAACCCCAACCTATGAACCGTTCATTGTTTATTTCCTCTGCGTAGTGTATACACCTATCAAAGTACTCCAAAGCCTTCTCCCACTTTTCATTTTTCATATAGGTATCGCCGATGTTGTTGTGAACCCTTGACAACTGGGTCTTATCGTTAACCTCTTCTAACAACGGTATGCTCTTTTCATAATAATTGATCGATTTACCGAAATGACCTTGTTGCGAGAAGATATTACCTAAACCTATATAATTCATCGCAAGCGTTTTGTTATCTCCTGACTTTTTCGCCGCCTCTATTCCCTTCCGATAATATTTTTTCCCTTCCTCAAGATCTCCTTTTCTCAT
This sequence comes from Candidatus Natronoplasma sp., assembly GCA_048620775.1. GTDB lineage: Archaea > Thermoplasmatota > Thermoplasmata > Halarchaeoplasmatales > Halarchaeoplasmataceae > Natronoplasma. The sequence continues at coordinate 10,737 of JBMCEH010000019.1, forward strand.
ACCTACCTTCCCCAGCCCTCTATAACATTCGCTGATACTTTCTAGGTCATTTACCCTCTCAGATATCTCCAAGGCATCCTTTAGATATTCTCCAGCCTTTCCGAATTTGCCTGTTTCAACATAAACCCACCCAAGTCGTCTCAAGCCTTTAGCTTCCAGTTCCTTATCGCCTTTCTCTCTGGCCCTTTCTATCATATTAAAATAAACATCCTCATACTGTTCTAACACGTTTGAGAGTTCCTCAGAGACTATTGAAAGATCTTTTGCAGAACCCAACAAATCTTCTGAAATAGATTTTTGCTCTTGAGATATATCCTTACACGACCGCGCTAGTTTGGCATTTTGATTACTTATCTCCGCTACGCCGGAAATCTTTGGAGCAAAATCACTCTTCAACACCTCTAAAAGATCAGTGGTAGTGATAGAAACCGATTTGATAGAATCTTTTACCGAACCCATCTTTTTATCTATTTTTATTATGGATTCTTTACTCTCCTCTGAAAAGTTCTCAACCGTCTCGGTCATATCCTTTAACTCCTCAATTTTTCCCGCTATATTCTTAGCGCAGTCCTGAGTCTCCTCGATAGCCTCCTTGACCTGTTCAGTTTCTTCCTGAGTATCTTCAGCCAATTCTCTTACAGAATCGGCTACAACAGCAAATCCTCTCCCTTCTTCACCCGCTCTTGCCGCTTCGATCGAAGCGTTCAACGCTAAAAGATTAGTCTGATCAGCTATGTCAGAGATGACATCGATCACATCTCCTATCTCCTCTGATTTTTTATCTAACTTTTCTCCTTCTAAGGCAGTCTTATCAAGTATATCTTTCAGTCTGTCTACGGTTTCGCTTGCTTTTTTTGCCTGATTCTTTCCTTTTTCTGTCTGGGTAGATGTTTCCTCGGCTGTATCTACTATATCCTTGATATCAGAAGATGTTGCCTCAATCTTACGAATTTCAGATTTTATCTGTTCTGAGATTTTATTATTCATTTCCGCTATCTCTTGTCCTCCGGCTGATATGTCTTCGATATTGTCATAAAGTTTTTCAGCCATTTCAGTCAAATATTTAGAAGTGTCCTTAGTATTCTTTGAAGATTCGCCTAATTCTGTAGATACCTTTTGGAGAGTTCTCAGGGTACTTTCTAAACCACTAGCCATTTTGTTTATGTTGCTTGCTAATCCTATCAAATAAGATTCTCCTTCCTCTTCCTTAAAATGGCTCGTATCTATCCTTGCACTTAGATCTCCTTCCGTTATCCCCTTAACCACGTCTTCGATGCTCTTTATATGCTCTTCTACTTCGCTTCTCTCCTCAAGGATCTCCTTTTCTAGAGCTTTCTTTTCTTCTTCATACTCGCTTAATTTCTTTTTAAGTTCGTCTATCTTTTCCTCTTTCTTCTTACATGTTTTTTCAAGGCCGTCTATTTTTTCTTTTTTTTCCCTAATATTTTTTTTGTGATCGTTTATCTTTTTCTCTTTTTCCTTACATGTATCTTCAGAAGTGTAAATTTTTTCTTCTTTTTCTTTTAGCATCTGCTTGAGAGATTCTATCCTTTCATCTTTCTCTCTGCATGTTTCTTTAAGAGACTCTATCTTTTCCTCTTTTTCCTTCCCAAACAGGTCCATCTTATCAGTTCCCGTAGATCTTTACTTTCTAAACTACTCGATCTTCATACAGTACTATTATTAATTATTATTTTCGGAAGAAAAAGAAGTTATATCAGGGGTTAAGCGATCAAAAGTCAGTTAAAGAACTTTGGCTTTTTGCGGCTTCATTTTCCTCTTCGGGAAGGATTCTCCCATATTGTCCACCTCCACCTGGTCGGATCTCCACATCTCCCTCTCTAAAGTCTTTGATCAGGTCTGCGATCTCTTCTCCAACTATACCTTCTATCTCTTCTATTGGTGAGTCACACAGGACTTCGACTTCGTCTCCGATGGAATCTATCAGTGTTTGCCAAAGCTCGGTAACTTTCTTTGTAGTTGGACTCGAATGACCTATAGCTTTAGCTATTATCTCCTGTAAAGGTATAAGATAGATATATGGTGGTGTACCTTTTGGACTTTTGTTCGTATCCGATAATTCCTGAACTCTATCTTTAACACCCTTCTTTATGGAACCTCCACATCCACACCGCCAATCCCTCGATACAGCTTCTTCAAAACTGTAATGTTTGTAACAGCTGTTACAGGCGCTCTCGTTATACTTTCCTTCTTCAGGAGGAAGACCTACGTTGCGGACCACCTCTCCTTTCTCACCTTGGAACAATTTATTTATGCCTTCAAAACTCAATTCATGAAGGTCCAAAGTGTTGAATTCTCTAGCCAAACGATAAGGGAAAGGAGAATGAGCGTCGGAATTAGAAAGATAAACGAGGTCGTGGAGTTCTGATATCTTATTCGCATAACTGCTGTCCGCACTCAATCCCAGCTCCAAGAAATCAATATCTTTTGAGTATTTTCCATATGCTGAGGAAAGAGAATCATGATTCCCATATAACGCGGTATATGGTGTGAATGCATGAGCAGGACCGAACAAGCAGCCGGTCTCCTTAGCCATGAGAGATAGTTCCTCTCCGGAGAGATCCACTCTTGGTCTACCGTCGGAATCGATATTCGATGAAAAACGACCCAATCTTTCGTATAACTCTTCCACCTTCGAGAGTGAGGGAAATATGAGCAGGTGATGGACTCTATCTTTCGTTTCTACTTCTCCAGTCAGTATGAATTTCATCCCTTTTCTACTGAATATAGATTCCCTTTCTTTATCCAGATCTTCTATACTCTTTCTCCAGCGGGGATGGAGACAATCTCCGGTTCCTAAAAGATCTATGCCTTTTTTCTCACCTTCTATGCTCAAGGTTTTGAGATCCATCTTATCTGATACGCCGCTGGAATATTTGCTGTGGATATGCAGATCAGCGTTGATGATCATGTTCCGCTTTTTACAAACGACTCTAAAGTTATAACTATATCGGAAAGAATCCATCTAGTAGTCATATATCTTCATTTTCTGACTCGTTTATCGTAATTACGATCATATATATGTCCTTGACTTGATAACATTTTTATGTAAAGTCAGAAGGTATAGGGAAACTGTTCTTAGAAAACCATAGCTAAAGCTTCTACAGCCGGTGAGATTATTTCAGAGACCACTATATGAGGTATTATCGAAAAAATAATAACGATTATCGAGAGAATAATCATACTTAAGAACATCATTAGAGGG
>JBMCEH010000020.1:0-13184 GCA_048620775.1 Candidatus Natronoplasma sp.
AGGTGAGCAAGTAATAGACGGCAGCAATTATACCAAGCCCGACTATCGATGCGAATATCCCTTTTTTGGGTCCACCTGTTCTTCTACCTCCAACGTAACCGGCAAGCATAGGTCCAAATAAAGGAATCCACCAGAGTAGCGCTGATAAAAAAACGATATATTTCACACCACTCCAAAAATCATACGTTATCTTACCGAACTCCTTTATTTTTCTAAGAGTGCTTCCCCGCCTATCTTGTCTCTTGAATTTTAATAATCCTTCTTCCTGAAGTTTTCTAGTCGCAGGATCCCGATACTTTTTTCTTCTCAGATGCATTATATCCCACTATTGTGTCAGATCGTCCGACAGAACGTCCGACAAACAAAATAGCGGAGGCAAGTTATTTAAAACTTTTCATGACTTACTCTGTGTGTCATACGATCATCGGATTGACTCTAATACCTCTTCTATCTTCTCCCGGTGTTCCTCAGCCAACATTTCAGTTGTCTCTTTATCGGGAGATTCAGCATATATCCTGTATTTAGGTTCAGTGCCTGACGGCCTGATCAACACCCAACCTTCCTCATAGTAAATCTTCAGGCCGTCGGTGTCATCGATATCCTCGTCACTGTAAACTTCTTTCAACTCTTCAAGGAGAGGTTTTTTCAGCTCTTCTTCGCAGTATACACCTTTCTTCTCTAAAGAGTAGTGAGGTAGATCCTCCACGAGTTCAGAAAGAGGTCCTTCCTCCACGATCATCTCTATGATAAAAGCAGCTGTCATCGCGGCATCTCTACAATACTGATGATCCGCAAAGATCAAACCGCCGTTCTCCTCACCACCGAAGATTGCATCTTCTTCTTTCATCTTCCTCGCGACTATTGGAGAACCCACCGCCGTGTAAATCAAGCTGCCGTCGTTCTGTTCGACCACATCCTCAACGCTGCTAGACGAAGAGACTGGTGTTACCACGATGCCTCCTCCGTTCTCCTTCACCAATCTTTTAGCAACCAATGTCAATATCTTGTCTCCGTGGATAAATCCGCCGTTCTCGTCGATGAATATCGTTCTATCCGCGTCTCCATCGTGCGCAATGCCAAGATCGAATTCTTCCGAAGATGTCAGCTCTATGAGGTCCTTCAGATTCTCCTCGGTGGGTTCGCTGTTATGACCGGGAAAAGAACCGTCGGGTTGAGCATTGAGAGTGGTAACACCACAACCAAGCCTTCTCAAAAGGTAAGGTGTGACGTAACAGCCGGCTCCGTTTGCACAGTCTAACACTACGTTGAGCCCGGCTTCTGATACGCTTTCTTTGTCTATCTTCTCCTCTATAGCTTCAGAATATAGTCTGAGAGGATCATCTCTCCTCTTTTCACCTACCTCGCTCCACCTCACAGTTTCAAAATCCTCTGAAAAATAGATTTCCTCGATCTCTTCTTCCATCCACTTTATCAGTTCGGTACCATCTTCATTTATACATTTGATACCGTTGAATTCAGGAGGATTGTGCGAAGCTGTTATCGCAATACCAAGATCGGCATTTTCTCTAGTATAGTATTGAATAGCGGGAGTGGGAGCTTCTCCAATATCGATGATATCGCAGCCGACAGACATCAATCCAGAAGAAACCGCATTCTTCAACATGTAGTTCGATATTCTGGTATCTGTTCCTACAGCGACCTCTTTTCCTTCGCCTATCCAGGTACCTATAGCTTTGCCAAGGTTTATGACCAAATCAGTATTCATGTCTTCGTTTACAGTACCTCTAACTCCGTTGGTTCCAAAAAGCTCGGTCATATCTCTTCCTCCTCCAGTTTCAATTTTTCTTTTATCACGTCTCTTTTTTTCTCCAAATATACACCATCAGATATTATAGAATCCTTTATCGTAACATCATCTTCGACAATAACATCATATCCCAATATGCTATTTTCGATAAGACAGCCATCACCGATTTCCACACCATCGTATATCATAGAGTTGTTTATTCTCGATCTTCCTATCGTGCAGTCATCACCCACCGTCACATATTCTTCTAATTCGCCCTCGATGACGGTCTTATCGCCTATCAGTTTTTTCTTTCCTTTTTCATCCAAGAGCGTTCGATTTGCTTTGAATAAACTAGAAGGTCTGCCACAGTCTATCCAGTACCCTTCAAACTTATAACCAAAAAGACCTTCATCCACCAAGTCAGGAAATATCTCGCGCTCAATTGATACTTTTTTCCCTTCTGGTATCCTGTCTAAAACTTTAGGCTCCAAAATATAATGGCCAGCGTTGATTTTATCAGAGAATGCCTCTCCAGGAGCAGGTTTTTCTTGGAAACGCTTGATCTTCGAGTCATCACCAATATCCATTACACCGAATTCGGTCGGATCATCAACTCTCCAAGCAGATATAGCTCCGATCCCTTCTTTCTGCTTATAAAAATCAAGATAATCTTGGAAATCTAAACTAGAGATTATATCTGAATTTATCACAAAGAATGTATCGTCGATATAATCTTCAACATTTTTTACCGCTCCAGCGGTACCTCTAGGTTCAGGTTCATCAACGATATGAACTCTCCTGTCTAAATCAACATCTTCGAAGTACTCACTCAACATATCTATCTTGTAATTCGCTGCCATAACGACCTCATCTACTTCCTCAGGTAAAGAATCGATGATATGTTGGATCAAAGGTTTGTTATGCAGGGGAAGGAGTGGTTTCGGAGTGGTATAAGTCAATGGACGCATCCTCGTCCCGAATCCTCCCGAAAGCAAAACCGCTTGCATCGGAAGACGATATCGATATAATCCTAATAAATATTACGATTCCAATTTTTCAAGTTCTTCGATCAGCTCTTCGATATCCTCAAAATTATCTACAGCATCTACTTCCCATGTATTTATCCCTAAGATGTCTTTCCCGTATTTCTGAGCGAAACATATTTCGGACAACGTACCGTACCCACCGTCTATAGCTATGACGACGTCACCATTCATCACTACAAGACTGTTTCTCATGATACCTAAATCTGTCACTATCGCATGATCAATGTACTCGTTCGCCTCATCTCTAGAAGAAGAGGGTAATATCCCTATGGTGGTTCCGCCTTTCTTTTTTGCACCTCTACAGATCGCTTTCATCACACCTCCTCTCCCGCCACATACTAATGTGTGTTCTTTAGCAGCGAGAATTTCTCCTAAAACTTCAGCCGTATCCAAATCTTCTTCACTAGTAGAGCCCACATCTCCTCCTATCACACTTATATACATAGAATAGCATGAAAGATAAACTTATTAGTTTTTCCGATTGCGAATCCATCCTTTTTTATATTATAAGCGATTTTGTATACATCATGGATATTAGCGACATGAGACAACTAGCCGAAGATATGATCGTAGAAGGTGTTCGAACCGCAGACTCTGAACTGCTCGTCAAAAAAAATATAGAGGTCCGCGGCCAAGAGATCAAAATCTGCGGTAAAACGTTCCGACGTGACGACTATAATGAGATCGTTTTATTGGGAATCGGAAAAGCGTCGGTTCCTATGTCGAGAGGATGTGAAGAGCTGAATCCTGATGATGGATTAATAATAACCAAACTCGATAATGATATAGAAGAAGACAAAAGCCCCGTTGAAGTGAGAAGAGCTCATCACCCCTACCCCGATCAGATAAATATAGATGCGAGCAAAGAATTGCTATCTAAAGTCAAGGAAAAAGAGGAGACCCTTTTCATATTTCTCGTTTCAGGTGGTGGATCAGCGTTATTTACCTCTCCTGTAAAAGGCATTAAAACGTCGGAGATCAAGGGATTGAACAAACTCCTCATCAGATCTGGAGCCACTATCAATGAGATCAACGCCGTTAGAAAACACGTATCTATGGTCAAGGGGGGAAAATTCGGAGACCTATGCTCCAAAAAAGGAGATATCGTTTCACTGATCATCTCAGATGTTGTAGGGGACGACCTCAGTTCGGTTGCTTCAGGTCCCACATATCCGGACGAGTCGACTTATGAGGATGCAGAAAAAATCCTAAAAGAATACGGACTTTGGAAGAGAGTTTCCCCAAGTATCAGAGATCATATAAAGAGTGGACTGAAAGATGAAGTAGAAGAAACTCCTATTGATCTGGACGTAAACAACTTTCTTATCGGAAACAACATGATTGCCCTGCAAGGTGCAAGAAGGATCGCAGATAAAAAAGAACTAAACACCATGATCCTCACATCACAGAACCAAGGTGAGGCAAAAGAGGTGGCTAAGCCCCTTATGAGTGTAGCCAAGGAGGTACAGGATACGGGTAATCCTATCGAGCCTACAGCGGCAGTTATTTTAGGAGGAGAAACCACTGTGAGATTAAAGAAGATAGACGAAGAAACAGGTGAAGGAGGGCCCAACCGCGAACTCGTTTTGAGCGCAGCTGTAGAGATACAGGATAGAGAAAATATAGTCGTTGCTAGCGTAGACTCCGATGGCATCGACGGGACGGATAAAGCTGGAGCGGTGGGAGATACTTCAACTATAAAACGGTGCGAACTCGACCCAAAAGATCATCTCAAAAAGCATGACACACAAACATACTTCGAATCCATCGACGATTCCATCGCATTCGACAGTAAAACTAATGTGAACGATATAACCGTGATAATAGTAGGAAAAAAAGAACAATAGAAAAGTTTTTATTTTGACTCGATGATCTCTTTAGCCTTACCGAAACCCTTTTCAAAGGCTTTAAGATTCACGTCTACGAATCTTTCTGGTACTTTGTTCTCTACAGCTCTCAACATATCGTCATATGTTAATGGGAGAACATCGGTAGCAGTAAGACCTCCCAACATCACGATATTTTGTGTGATCGCAGCTCCAGCCTCCTTAGCGAGTTTCTCGGAATTCAACGAAATCAACTTATCGGTAGATCTTTCAAGAGAAGGTAATATCTTGTCCTCTACATCGGGATAGTTCTCGGTGCCAACGCTAACCGTAAAAGGAACTATTGGTTGTTTGTTCGTAACTATCCAAGTCTTTTTCGATGCCTGTTCTATCGCCCTATAAGTTTCGATAGGTTCAAATCCGAGGATCACATCAGCGTCTCCTTTGCCGATCAATGGACTGTAAACTTCTTCTCCTATCTTCACCGTTGTGACGACGACTCCCCCTCTTTGAGCCATCCCGTGGACCTCACTCATATAAACGTCCAGGTCCTTCTCTAAAGCCGCTGCGCCGATGACCTGAGAGGAAGTCAGTATTCCTTGGCCGCCCACACCGACTATTTCAAGGTCGACACGTTTCATTGTTCGACCCCCTGCTCAATGGCATCGAATGGACAGACCTGGGCACATTGCCCGCAACCAACACACTGAGTTTCATCGATTATCACTTTATCGTTTTCCCTTACAAGTGCTATGCATCCAAACTGGTTGGTGCAGATATGACACTGTCTGCACTTCTCCTGGTTGACTTGATAAGGACTCCAGTCAACTTCCCCCTGTTCTATCAAAGCACAGGGATGTTTGGGCACCACGACGGAGATACCATCATGCTCTATCGCTCTCTCGAAGACATCGATCGTTTCTTCGATATCATAGGGGTCTACAGTCTCAACGAACTCTACACCAGCTCCTTCTGCCAGATCTCCAATAGAGATCATCGGTGCTGGATCTCCCATACCTGTTTTTCCTGTTCCCGGATGAGGCTGGTGGCCTGTCATAGCTGTCGTTCTGTTGTCCATTATCACATAAACAAAATCGTGGTCGTTATAAACGCCACTTACGAGCGGAGCCAATCCAGAGTGGAAGAAAGTTGAATCTCCTAAAAAAGCGAATGTTTGCTGATCGGTATTCTTAGAAAAGCCTCCCGCGGCTCCCACACTTGAACCCATACAAAGCAAGATATCCGCCGTGTTCAACGGATCCTGAACTCCAAGGGTATAGCAGCCGATATCACTGGAAAACACACCTTCACGATCACCTAGGGCCTTTTTAACAGCGTAATAGGTTGCTCTATGAGGACAACCAGGACACAGAGATGGTGGTCGGGATGGAAGATCGTACTCCTCAGGTCTCAGTGCCTCATTTTCATATTCAAAATCTATAAGTTCAGCTAAAGCCTCTTTTATCCTGTCAGGATTGTATTCATAAAGTCTCGAAAAATGACCGCTCTTTTTTCCGTAAATCTCAAGATCAGGGTTGACTTCCTTGGACAATGCCTCGACCTTTTCCTCAAGGAACGATTCTAGTTCTTCGACGATGAGCACTTTTTCAGCTCCTCGGATGTAATCTTTGATTTCTTCGGTAGGGAGAGGATTTGTCATGCCGAGTTTTAGAATAGACATGGGAAGATCATACTCTTCCTTGGCCTCTCTGATGTAATTGAAGCCAGCGCCTGAAGAGATAACATGAAGTTCAGGGTTATCAACTCCAATGGAATATGTGAATTCCGATCCCTCCGTTATTTCTTCAGCTCTTTCCATCCGTTCCAAGAGGATCGGATGATTCTTCACTGAATTCTGAGGTACGGCAACGAACCTCGCTGGGTCTTTTTCAAAATGTCCTTTATCATCGGGCTCTTTCAAGTCTCCAAAAGTCACGACTCCTCTCGCATGGTTAACTCTTGTTGTCGTTCTAACTAAAACAGGTAATTCCAACTTTTCAGAGAGATCGAAACCGTACTTGACCATCTCTTTTGCCTCTTGAGGTGTCGTGGGTTCAAGCATCGGTATGTTGCCGAGCTGAGAATAAAAGCGATTGTCCTGCTCATTCTGACTGGAATGCATCGATGGATCGCCTGCCGCAACGATCACCATCCCGGCTCTAGTTCCCGCATACATCAGGGTTATAAGAGCGTCACTGGCAACGTTCACACCAACGTGTTTCATCCAAGCCATCGATCTGACTCCCGAAACTGCGGCTGCCGCAGCAGTCTCTAAAGCGACTTTCTCGTTGGCTGAATACTCAAAATACATCCCATAATCTTTAGCTATCTTCTCGAAAGTATTGCCTATCTCTGAAGAAGGCGTTCCCGGATAAGTGGAACCGTGTCCTATACCTGCTTCTAAAGCGCCTCGAACAATAGCTTCATTTCCGAGAAGTAATTCATCTCTTCCGGGCTCATCTGCTAACAATTCTTTCATCTGATACACCTATTCTTCTTCATACAGCTGTTCTTGTGTGAACTTTTCCTTCTTTTTTAATCTCTCCCAGTATCTATCTACGTTCTTTTGGATATTTTCTACCTCTTCCTTGGGGAGGTGTCTGAATCTACCCTGAGGCTTGAGATATTCTTTGACCGGAACGACTTCCTCTTCTTTAGGTTCCTTGTAGATGTTGTAAACACCGTTCTCGATCTCATAAAGTGGGAATACCTTAGATTTGAATGCGAGTTCACCTATCTCTATAGTCTTACTAGGTCTTGCTCTCCATCCTGTGGGACAGGGAGCATATATATGGATGAATTTTGGTCCTCTGATATCTGCGGCCTTTCTGAATTTCTCGATAAACAAATCAGGATAGGCGATATTCACTGTGGCTGCGTATGGAATATTATGGCTTTCCATAATTTCCATCATATCCTTTTTTGGCTGTTTTTTCCAGGCTTTTTCACTTCCAACGGGAGTTGTGGTAGTCCATGCACCCTGAGGAGTTGCACCACTCCTCTGAATACCTGTATTCATATATGCTTCATTATCGTACATCACTTGAATGGTATCTGTACCTCTTTCTACAGCACCAGAGAGCGCCTGTATCCCTATATCTGCGGTACCTCCGTCACCAGCAAAACCGACGACATTGATATCTGCGTCTATATCCTTTGCATCAAGTGCCGCTCTGATACCGGAAGAGGAAACAGCTGTTGTCTCGAAAGCGGTGTAAAGAAGCGGAACATCAAGATTCCTAGAGGGATAAACACCTGGGATCACAGCCCAGCAGCAGGCAGGTATATTGACCGTTGTTTTTTTACCCAGAGCTTTCAGCATGTACCTCATGGCATGAGCTGCTCCGCATCCAGGGCAAGCATTATGACCAGAATTCATCAATTCTTTTTCAGGTATGTTTGCCATAATTATCTCCTCCATTTATTCCTATCTCTTCTTAAGTCAACCCATTCGACCTCTTTATCTAGGCCTTTATCTTGAATGCTTAATGTATCTTCCATGATGACTTCAAGTATCTCCGGAGTCAAGTCGCGTCCACCGAGGCCAACGATATAATTTTTGATGAGAGGCGGATTACTTTCACTGTAAAGCGCCTCTTTTATCTCTCTTGCAGCATCTCCTGCTGCACCGAATGAATAACTCCTGTCTAATATTCCGACAACGTTGACATCTTTAATCAGTTCTCTTATCTCGTCTTTCGGGAAGGGTCTGAAAGTCCGCAATCTCGCCAAACCGATATTATGACCTTCATCTCTCAGCTCGTCTATGACATCTTTAGATGTTCCCGATATAGAACCCATGGTGATCATCAAAACATCTACACCATCGGTTTTGTATTCCTCAATCAAACCACCTGGATCACGACCAAAAGTCTCCTCGAACTCCTTGTTCACTTCTTTTATCTTGTTTTTAGCCCCTTCCATAGCTTCCTCTAATTTTTTAGCAAAATCCATGTACCAATCTGGCATGACTAAAGAACCGAATCCCATCGGATTGTCGATGTCCAATTTTTGATCAGGTTCATAAGACGGCAAAAATTCATCCACCTTTTCCTGATCGTATATCTCCACCGGTTCCCTAGTATGACTCAATATGAAAGCGTCCTCTACGATCATACCGGGCAGCATAATGTCTTCATCCTCACATATCTTGTATGCCATCAATATGCTGTCGAGGACTTCCTGGTTGTTTTCACAGAAAAATTGCAACCAGCCAGATCCCTTCTCTGCCACAGTGTCAAGGTGATCCGCCCAAACACTCCAAGGAGGTCCCATGGCCCTGTTCACATTGGTCATCACTATCGGTAATCTAGCCCTAGAGGCCCACATCAACATCTCGTGCATCAATGCAAGACCGTGGGCTGATGTCGCAGTGTAAGTTCTAGCTCCGGTTGTAGAAGAGGCGATACATCCGGCCATCGCTGAATGTTCACTTTCGACTTTTATGAATTCTCCTTCCATCTTGCCATCGGCCACGAATTCAGCTATCTTTTCTACGATAGATGTTTGCGGCGTTATTGGATAAGCTGAAACGACCTCTGCTCTAGCCAATCTAGCACCATAGGCAGACGAATAATTTCCAGTTACGATCTTATATTCAGACATACTTTTCCTCCTTCTCCATCTCAATAGCATCTACAGGACATATCTCAGCGCAAATTCCACAACCTTTACAGAAGTCAAAATCGACAACTGCCCCTTCATCTTCGACAAATATCGCAACGTCTGGGCAGTACTTCCAACATTCACCACAGCTTATACAGGTGTCTAGATCAACTATCGGCCTCACTGTTCTCCAGCTACCTGTTTTATTCAAATACTCGGAATTACAGTCAGCGATAGGTGTCCTTGGTAAGTCTGTATGATCTTCTGGATCTTCACACAGCAGGTCTTCAGATTTAGGTATATCTGTCTGTTCAGAAAGCAGAGTTCTATCGGGCGATTCCAATTTCTCTCCAGGAAATGGACCCTTTATTTCATCATATGCCTGTTTAGCGGCTTCTGCATTCGCCTGGTTCTTTGCTGGAGCATGTTCTAAAATAACATCAACAAGCGATTCTTTTGTCACCATGCCTGTAGCACTGCTGACAGCGCCTAGTATAGCGGTATTAACAATCGGAGCGACTTCCGTTCCTAGCCCATGTTGTACAGCTATATCACTTGCTTTGACCGTATATACGTCCGCATCAGTATTCACTTTCATCTCGCTCGGATCTTTTCCGGTATTTATTATCATTTTACCATCCTCCTTCAACCCATCTGTCACATCCACTGCTTCCATAAGTGCAGTGTCTAGAACAATCACCACATCAGGTTCATGGATCTTGGAATGGTCTCTCACTTTTTTTTCATCTATCCTCGTAAAAGCCGTAACGGGAGCCCCCCTCCGCTCGACACCGAACATCGGAAATGCCTGTACATCTTTTCCTTCCTCAAAGGCAGCCCGGGCTAGCAATTCAGAAGCAACCACTGAGCCCTGTCCACCTCTTCCATGGAAGCGAACTTCTATCATTTCAATAGCACCATCAGGACTATTAAAGTCTACTATAAAGACCTTTTTGTAAACCTGGTTAGCATGGGTTCAATCTCGAAAGAAAACGAAAGGGATAAATAAAAATACAACATCTCCCTCTCAAATAGATTGAACTTTGAGCGTGCAAATGGTGTGTTTTATCACAACCTCTTGGGCCGGTGGTCCGTCACAATCTCAGATTCCAACTTACCACCACCCCATTCATTCGCAACAGCTCATTCATGGGCCGGTGGTCTAGGGGTCATGACGTCGCCCTTACAACTGTCAAAACAGTAAGAAAGGCGAAGTTCGGCGGTTCAAATCCGCCTCGGCCCACTTCATAATCATATAACTAATTTTCTATTCTTCTTTTATATCCATGAAAACTCGTTTCAGGAACAATATTCGATTCGCTCAAAACAAGTTTTCAATGAAGTCTCTTGTGAGCGAATCGCTCGGAATCAGTATATACCTGCCCTTAACGCCTACACCATGGGCGGATATCTTCACCTCTGATATTATCGCATTATCCGAGTTTTTTTTAGTATGTGTCATTATATTCTCCAGATATACCCCGATCATATCGCGCTTTAATTCTGGCGGTGTATGCATTATAGGTATATTAAAATAATCTCCGATTTCAGCTAAAAAATTGCCCAATAAGATATTTCCTATCTCTCTCAGTGAACTTCTCTCATCCTCACCGAGCTCTTTTGATTCTGAAACATCCTTACCCAGGAGTTCTGCAGATAGTTTAACTGCACTATCTTCATCCATCACAAAAAGGGAGATTCCGCCTTCTCCTTCCTTGAGTTCCGAGTATATGATCACCCCTAAAACTTCTTTTTTTATCTGTTTTTCCACTAAATCGAGAGGATTAGTGTAGATATCTAGTATCTCTGTATCAACAGGGGTGCCTACCATCTTGGAAATGGATTCGCCCCCCTTGCGTGCAGCTGTTTCTAAGATCTGCTCCAAGAGAAAGAGATTGTCTTCTTTAAGGTCGATAATAGGTTCTTCTGAGCTTCCTGCCATTGTGGTTGCCTCTATATTATCGTATATTTCAAACAAACGTATATATGTGTTTTTGTTAGGTATCAAAAGTGTAGTATCAAAGATTTAAATTAAAGAAAGAGAAAGATAGGTTATGGCATAATAGAAATACAGAAGCCATAGTGAAACCTTTAGTCGAAGTAAAAGTTTTGAAAATTATGTAAGAAAACGAATACAGAAAGATTACTAATTAGAACAATCTTTAATAATCAAAAACAAATATCTTTTACGATGAACGCTCTTCCGGGTAGAAAAAAAATATTGATCTATCTCCACGATATGGACGAAGAAAGTGGAGATCAAATATATCCCTTTTCTTTTTGTCAGGAAAGTATTGCTCAAAATGTGGAACTATCTCAAAACAGAGTTAGTAAACTTCTTGTAGAAATGAAAGAAAATGGCTTGATAGAAAAAAAATCTAAGAGGGTAAAAGGGGCTCCTAATAAAAGATACGTTTATCTTTTGACGAGTGAAGGCGAGAAAAAAGCCGAAAAAATCAAAAGAGATGTAGGTGAAGAAAATATTCATGTGAAAACAGAAAGTGCAGTGACTGAGATAAAACTTAAAGATATAGAAAATTATGTTCAAGGATCGAATTCTTATCTATTCGCTCTAAATAATCTTGATCCAAATGGTGTTTTAGACCTTACCGATATAGGAGAGGAAGACGTCTTTTTGGATAGGGAAGAAGAAATAGAACTTTTGAAAGGATTTATTGGAAAAGACAGAAGCTATAACACTTTACTCATAAAAGGATTTGCCGGCGTTGGTAAGACGCGTTTAGTAAAAGAGCTCGAGAAAGAATTAAGAGATGAAGACATAGATTTTTATGAAGGGCGAGGTGATCACAACTCGTTTCAACCTTTTTTTCCTTTTCGAAAGATCTTCTCCGATATACTGGAAGAAAAACCAGAGATAGCTGAAGAAGTTGATTGGAAGAATGAGTTCGAAGAACTCGAAATTTCTAGTGAGAGCTTTTTTAATAGAACGAAAAGTTTGCTGGAACATCTTTCATCAGAAGGACCTTTGATTATTTTCGTCGATGACCTTCAATGGGTCGATCCAGTCTCCTTGAGATTTCTTGGATATCTGACTCATGGACTAGATGAAAATAGAGTATGGATAATTGGGGCTTACAGGGATGAAGAGACGGATAATCCTTTTTCAGATAAATCAATAGAAGGGATAGTTGAATCAGATGATTCAAAAACCATAGAAGTAAAACCTTTCGATTGGATCGAGACTAGAAAATTACTGACCACGTCGATCGGAAGAAATGATATCCCTGGCGAATTTGTTGATATGGTCTACGATCAGACAGATGGTGTCCCACTCTTCATCGAAGCTTTAACCGAGGAAATGATAAAAGAAGAGAAATTACAGCCCTTAAAAGAAAAATATCCAGAAACGGCGGATGAGGTAAAATTACCCGAGAAAGTGAAAGAGCTATATGATCTAAAGTTCAGAGACCTGAACCAAGAAGAAAAGAAAGTACTCCAATTGTGCAGCTGCATGGAAGACGGTTTCCTTGAAGATCTAGTCATAAGAACGAGTCCATATGGAAAAGATGAGACAAAGAAGATCATTGAAAATTTGAAGAGAGCTAAGTTCTTGGAAGATACTTCAAAAGATAAACTGGGTTTTACCTATGAGATGACAAGATTTGCCGCCAATAAAACTTTATCGAGATCTAGAAAAAAAAATCTTCATGAAAAACTTGTTGAAAACTTGAGGAAGATAGACGAAAAAAAAGGAGTAGATTATCACCTCAGATTGGGAAAACATCTGGAAAAGATCGAAAGATATAACGAAGCCGCTAGGTCTTATCTGAAAGGAGGCAATAAAGCTGAAGAAATCTACGAAAATGAAAAGGCTGTACTGCTCTATGAAAGGGCATTGAAAGTGCTGGAAGAACATCCGGTGAAAGGGATAGATGAAAGTAAGGTACATGAACATCTTGCTGACGTTTTTAAAAGAAAAGAAGATCTCAGAAAGGC
>JBMCEH010000021.1:0-12566 GCA_048620775.1 Candidatus Natronoplasma sp.
AAGGGAAATCCGATGATGAAATAATGCGCTTCTGCCAGAATTTCATGAACGAACTTTACCGGCATATAGGGCCAGATACCGACGTTCCCGCCGGAGATATCGGTGTAGGCGGTAGAGAAGTCGGCTATATGTACGGCCAATACAAGAAGTTGAAGAACAGATTCGAAGGCGTTTTCACTGGTAAATCACCAGAATGGGGCGGCTCATTAGTTAGACCTGAAGCAACGGGTTACGGATTGGTTTATATCACCCAAGAGATGCTTAACCATGCCAATGAGGAATTGAAAGGTAAAGAAGTGCTTATCTCGGGCTCAGGTAATGTGGCTCTACATGCTTTGGAGAAGTGCAATGAACTCGGGGCTAATGTGGTAACACTCTCTGATTCCGATGGAACTATATATGATCCGGAAGGCATATCTGGTGATAAAAAAGATTATGTTTTCGATCTTAAACAGGTGAGAAGAGGAAGGATAAGAGAGTATGCAGAGGAATACGATGTAGAGTACGTAGAAGGTGAAAAACCGTGGAGCTTTGATGGGGACATAGCTCTCCCCTCAGCGACCCAGAACGAGATTCAAGAAGAAGATGCTCAAAAACTTGCGGATAATGACGTAATGGCGGTGGGTGAAGGAGCGAATATGCCTTCTACACCAGAAGCGATCGAAATTTATAGTGAAAATGATATGTTTTTCGCGCCAGCTAAGGCTGCTAATGCTGGGGGTGTAGCCGTATCTGGCTTGGAGATGGCTCAGAATTCTCAGCGAGAGAGCTGGACATTTGATGAGGTCGATAAAAGGCTCAAAGGAATAATGCAGAACATTCATAACAAGTGCTATGAAACTTCCAAGAAGTACGATGACGAAGGCAACCTGATGCTGGGAGCGAACATCGCTGGCTTTGTGAAAGTGGCGAAGGCGATGCTTGATCAGGGTCTAATTTGAGGTGTGTTCAAATCACACCTTTATCTTTTTTATCTATTCTATCAGGAGTAGATGGTGTAGGGGATGAAATTGGTGGTCAGTGAGTTGGTATCCTCTCGAGATGAGATGTTGAATGGTTATGAAAGAGAAAAAAATATTTTTTTAAAATCAAGATTTTTGGAGGTAAATGATGGATTCAAAAAACGATAAGGAAGAAGAAGGAATTCCTAGAGATTTGGACAAACTTCTAGAAGACTATGATAAAGAGCCTAGCTCCTTGATCCCTATCCTGCAGGAAACACAGGACCGTTTTGGCTATCTTCCTAGAGAAGCGGTAGAAAACATAGCCGATTACTTGGATATTCCGGTAAGCAAGATTTACGGCGTTGCGACTTTTTATGCTCAGTTTAGGTTTGAACCTTTGGGAGATCACTTAGTCCGTGTTTGCCATGGGACTGCCTGTCACGTGAAGGGAGCCGACGGCATAACGGACGCGGTGGAAGATAAATTGGGTATAGAAACGGGCGAGACTACTGAAGACGGGGTCTTTACTCTAGAAAGAGTGGCTTGCTTGGGATGTTGCAGCCTTGCACCTGTGATGATGGTGGACGGTACGGCCCATGGGGACCTGACTAGGGAAAAGGCAAAAAAAGTGATAGAAAGATACAGAGGGGATTGAGATGGGAGAAGAAAAAAAGATAATGGTCGGCTACGCTTCCTGCGGGATAGCGTCGGGCGCAACTGAAATATATGAAGAACTTGTGAAATGTTTAGATGAGAAAGGACTGGACATACATATCAACAAGGTCGGTTGCGTGGGTATGTGCCACAATGAACCGATCGTAGAGATAGAAGATGAAGAAGGCAGATATACATATGGTAATCTGGAAGTTGAGGACGTTGAAGAACTGGTGGAAGAACATCTCGCCGATGGGAAGTCTTATAAAGAGAAGTTAATCACAGCGCCAGAAGAGGAGTATGATTATTTTTCTACTCAGGAAAAAATCGTCCTGCGGAACAGTGGAAAGATAGATCCAGAAAGTATAGAAGAATATATGGAAAGGGACGGTTACGAGGCATTGGAGAAAGCTCTAAAGATGGACCCCCGGGAAATTATAGACATTATTAAAAAAAGCAACCTTCGAGGCAGAGGAGGTGCTGGATTCCCAACAGGCATGAAATGGCAGTTCGCTAAAGATGCTAAAGGAGATGAAAAATACATAATTTGTAACGCAGACGAAGGGGATCCAGGCGCGTTTATGGATCGATCAGTTCTTGAAGGAGATCCTCATGCTGTTTTAGAAGGGATGATAATAGGCGCTTATGCCACCGGAGCGAGTAAAGGGTACATATACTGCAGGGCGGAGTATCCTGTAGCGCTGAAAAGGCTAGAGATAGGTATAAAGAAGGCTAGAGATAAAGGTTTCCTGGGTGAAGATATCCTGGGTAGCGGTTTTTCGTTTGATATCGAAATCAAAGAGGGCGCTGGAGCTTTTGTTTGCGGCGAAGAGACCGCTTTGATGCATTCGATAGAAGGAGAACGAGGGATGCCTCGACCAAGGCCTCCATTCCCGGCTCAGCAGGGACTTTTCGATAAGCCCACCAACATCAACAACGTCGAGACCTGGGCAAATGTTCCCTGGATATTGAGGAACGGCGCCGACGAATTCAGTTCTATGGGCACAGATGAAAGCGGCGGAACGAAAGTTTTCGCTCTCGCCGGAAAGGTTAAAAGAGGAGGTCTGGTCGAGGTACCGATTGGAACGACTCTCAGAGAGGTCATTTTTGACATCGGCGGCGGAATAGAAGAGGACAAGGAATTCAAAGCGGTGCAGTTAGGTGGCCCTTCGGGCGGATGTCTACCCAAAGAATATCTTGATACTCCGGTCGATTATGAAACCTTGACAGATGCTGGAGCTATAATGGGTTCCGGTGGGATGGTAGTGATGAACGAAGACGACTGCATGGTTAACGTCGCTCAATACTTCCTCGACTTCACGCAGGAAGAATCCTGTGGAAAGTGTACGTTCTGCAGAGTCGGCACTAAGAGACTTCTCGAGATGCTGGATAGATTCTCGAAGGGCGATGGAAGTGCTGAGGACATCGAAAAGCTGAAGGATATGGCCGATAAAATCAAAAAACATTCTTTATGTGGACTCGGTCAGACCGCTCCCAATCCGGTTTTGACCACCCTCAGATATTTTGAAGATGAGTACGAGTCTCATTTAGAAGAACAGACCTGTGAAGCCGCTGTATGCAGAGATCTGATCACATACGCGATAACAGAAAGCTGTGTGACCTGCGGGACCTGCGTGGAAGAATGTCCATCTGATGCTATTTCAGAAGGAGAAGAAAAATACGTTATCGATCAGAAGATATGCATTCAATGCGGAGCCTGTGAAGAAGCCTGTCCCGTAGATGCGATAGAGGTGGAATAGATGTCTGATAAGATCACTGTAACGATTAACGGAGAAGAATACGAAACTGAACCAGGAAAGAAAGTTTTAGATGTCTGCAGAGATAACGACATCTTCATACCGACCTTGTGTGAGCTTGAATACATCGAAGAGCCTTTCGGTGGGTGTAGAGTTTGTTTAGCGGAAGTAACGACCGATCGGGGTACTGAAGTGACGACGACTTGTGACACACCTATCCAGAACGGGATGGAAATAAGAACTCAAACTGACGATATCTTCGAAGGACGGAAGATGGCTCTAGAACTCCTCCTTTCCGAACATACGGGAGATTGTGTGGCGCCGTGTTCTTTTGAATGTCCTGCGAGTTTAGACGTACAGGGTTATCTTGCCCACATAGCCAACGGAAGACCGAGCGAGGCTGTAAAGCTCATAAAAGAAAAGACTCCTCTCGCCCTAAGTCTTGGTTTGGCATGTTTTGCTCCCTGTGAGGATGAATGTAGGAGAGAATTGGTAGAAGATCCGATCGCTATCAGACAGCAGAAGATGTTCGCTGCCGAGGAAGATATTAAGGATCCCTGGACCCCTGAGATCGACAAAGAGACGGGTAAGAGCGTCGCTGTTGTCGGCGGTGGGCCCGCGGGTCTGACTGCAGCTTACTTCTTGAGACTTGAAGGTCACGACGTGAAGATTTATGACATGATGCCAGAACTCGGGGGCATGATGCGTTACGGCATACCGGAATACCGCCTACCGAACGATCTTCTAGACGAGGAAATAGAGTGGATACTTGACCTGGGTATAGATACTGAAACCGAAACCAAGTTAGGCGAAGACATTTTACTAAAAGACCTCAGAGAAGAGCATGACGCTGTTTTCATGGGGACGGGAGCGTGGGAACCATGGATGATACCGATAGACGGTATAGATCTTACCGGCGTCATGGGCGGTATCGACTTCCTGATAGATTATAACCTTGGAAAAGATCTGGATCTAGGTGAAAAAGTCGTAGTCGTGGGATGCGGAAATACAGCGATAGATGTGGCCAGAACAGCAAAAAGGATGGGAAAAGAAGTCACCATAGCTTATCGAAGGAGTGAAGAGCAGGCCCCGGCTCATCAAGATGAGATAGATGAGGCGAGAGAAGAGGGAGTAAAATTCGAATTTCTAGTGAGTCCGAAAAAGGTCTGCGGCGCAGAAGACGAAGAATGCGTTGAAAAAGTCACCTGTTCTCCAGTAGAGCTCGGTGAACCAGATGAATCTGGAAGGCCTAAACCGATAGAGATTCCGGATGAGACGGTCGAGATCGAGAGCGACAGTGTTATACTCGCTATAGGACAGCAGCCAGACAGCGAACTGCTCGAGAACGAAGGCCTAAAGGTAGAAGATTACACCCTTGCCAAAAATCCCAAGTTTCAGACCAATTACGAGGACGTTTTTACAGCTGGAGATGCGAATCTAGGGCCCTCTTCGATCGTAGAAAGTACCGGTATGGCTAGAGAGGCCGCTTATGCACTAGATGCATATCTTCAAGAGAGTTTAGAGGCTTATGAAGTGCCGGAAGATTATAAGGAGCCGTTCGGTTACGTCCATCGAGATGAAGTCACTGAAGAAGATCTTTTGGATTATAACAAAGAAATGAGAAAAGAGATGCCTACTAGAGATCCCAAGGATAGGATAAAAGATTTCGAGAGGATCGAGCTCGGATTTTCCACTGAAACAGCACGAGATGAAGCCGAAAGATGTCTAGAATGCGGTTGTCTCGACCGCTTCGAATGTGATTTGAGAGATTACTCAGAGATGTATGATGCTGAACAGAAAGCCTATGAAGGATTCAAATTTGAGAGAGAAGTTGACGATTCACACCCCTATATATTGAGAGAACCAGAGAAATGTATACAGTGTGGGTCGTGTGTGAGAACCACTGAAGAGGTTCACGGAGAAGGAGTCGTACAATTCGCAAACAGGGGCTTCAAAACAGTGGTCGAACCCGCCTTCGGCGATTTTTTAGGCGAGGTTGAAAGCCTTCTCATCGGAGATCTAGCGGATGCCTGTCCTACAGGTGCGTTTGAAGAGCTCCCCCAGAACTCGAAACCAGGGCCACATAAAACACAAGTTGAGGGGAAGACGGTATGTACAGAATGTGGTCTAACATGCCCTATTGAAGTCCACACAGTGAATGGGAGACCTACCATGATAAAGCCGGCGGAAGATCCTGTTTACAAAGGTCACCTCTGTGATATAGGAAAGTTTGAAACAGGTCTTAGCTCGGAGGTCAAATCGATAGAGGAAGAAGATATAGAGAGAGCTAAGGACCTGATCGAGAGCGGCGACGTTGATATATACGTAGGTTCCTCGACGACTATCCAAGAGGCTCAAAAATTAAAAGAGCTCGCTCATAAGATAAAAGGTGAATTGATATCTAACTCGAAGGACGTTCGCTCTACGGCATCTGTTAGGGATTTGCAGTCTGCTAAAGAGGTGTATGTAGATCCTGCAGTCTATGAGATTGCTCCGATCATGAAGATGTTCGTTAAGAGAGCAAAGGATAATGGAGCCTCTCTAGTGAACACAAAAGCTGATCTTAAAGAAGGAATAGGTATCGTTTTGCCTCAAGAAGCCGAAAGTTTTGATGATAGGATAATTGTTAGACCAGGAGCTAATAACTACGGCCTTTCCTGTTTGGACATCACCGATAAAGAGATAAGAAATGATACTGTAGTGATATATGGTGATAATGATATACCGATCGATGATATCTCGGCTAAACAAATCATACACTTCACATGGAAGAACGGTGGAAATGATGATAGAGGTGCAGATCTCACGATACCTATCAGATCACCCTTAGAAAAAGGAGGAACTGTCAAGAATCTATTCGGTGATGAAGTGGATTTTGAACCTGTTATCGAATCCGAACTGCCGAGCAATATCGAAATGATAGAACGTCTGATCGAGATGACATAGTTATCTGCTAGTTACTCAGGTAATCTGATGGGTTGGGATATACAACCCCACCGATAGATTTTAATCTATCATGGACTTTTCCAACTAGGTTCATGGCGAAAATCGAGGAATGGTATGAGAAGATCTCGGATATCTATTCGATCGATGAGTTTGAGAATAAAATAGAGGAGAAAAGGAAGAAATATAACGATCTTTTTGAGGAAGCAACACTAGCCCATATGATAGCCGCCGAAGAGGGGAGAAATGAATGTGTTATAGATGACATAGCCGATATAGAACCCGGGAAAGAAGCCACCATAGAAGGTAAAATCATAGATCTAGGCTCTCTGCGAAAATTTGAAAATGCCAAGGGCAGAGGCATGGTCAGAAATGTTAGGATAGACGACGGAACAGGAACTATAAAAGTGGTATTCTGGGATGAAGATACCGAGAGGGTGAAAGATGAATTTGAAATCGGCAGGAAGCTTAAAGTTGTAAACGGCTATGCTCAAGACAGAGGATACGGCATACAGATATCTGCAGGTAAATGGGGTGAAGTCCGCCTCGTTGAAGAAAGCAAAAAGGATTAATAGCCTTGTAGTATTTTGATAAATGATGGTTGAAGAAGATATTAAGGAAGGTTATATCGAAGAATTGATCGAGTGCCCATTCTGTGGTGGCTTCGTTCCGGACGAATTTGAATGTATCTTATGTGGTGAAGAGATTTTAGAAGACGAGCTGATTGGAAGGACTAAAACGGTGTGTTCAAGATGTGGAACAGAAGTGAAAGAAGATGCAGAAACCTGCTCGGAATGTGGAGCTGAATTTTAACAAATATATTTTCCAAAAGCACAAATATCATCGATAGGTTGGTTTTACCATGTCCGATAATGACTTAACTTACGAAGATGTAATCGATGTCTGGGAGAGAGAAAAGGAAGCGAAGTTACCTTGCACATTACCTAATAATTTTTACCAAAGATTGAGGAACTATATACGAGATTTAGAAAGCGAAGTCGAAGATATAGAGCTCCCTCCAAAAAATAAACGTGCACGAAGGATTCAAAAGCAATATGAGAGAGTACAGAAAATAGCTGAACTTTTTTTCAAAGAGAGGCAAAAAAAAATAGTATTAGCCGCATATCACAAATCCATGGATAAAACCGTTAGTGCTGAAAATTTAGTCGATGCAGAACTAGAACTTTTAGAAGAAATTTCTACGCTTTTGAAGGAGTTGAAGAACGAGGTTTTTTTAGGAGAATATAAAAGGAAGCCTAAAAAGAAAGGATCGAAAGAGAAGAAAGGAATGGAAGAAAAAATCGAAGATACAACAGAGAGCGAAACTGACACAGAAGAGGACCTTGCTCTCTCAGAATCCCAAATCGAGGGAGATAAAGATAAAAGTATAGTCTCTGAAGAAGATCGTCTTTCAACAGGTCTAGAAGGCCAAGACGAGATACTGATACATATAACTGAAGACGTACCCTCCTTTGTGGATATGAACGTTACTTATGATCTACAAAAGGAGGATGTTCTCACTTTGAGAGAAGATCTAGCAGAAGTTTTGATAGAGAGGGGTAAAGCTAGGAAAATAAAGCTCTGATAACTTTTTATCAAAATATTGTGTCGTATTCCCCTTCATCTATTAGTCTCTGAACTTCCCTAGGATCTTTGTCATCTACTGTAATGCCCATAGAAACACAGGAACCAATAACTTCTTTAGTTTTTTGTTTCAGATTTTTCCCTAATAGATCATCATCTTTCATCTCAGCGATTTCTTTTGCTTCTCTCACCTTAAGATCAGCGACCTTGTTCGTATTAGGTTCACCGCTTCCTTTTTCTGTACCTACCTTCTCCAAGATCAACCCGGAAGTAGGCGGGGTACCCACTTCTATATCGAAATCGCCACTTTCGGTATCTACGGCCAATTTAATTGGTACCTGCATTCCTTTGAATTTTTCCGTCTCTTCATTTATAGCGTTCACTATCTCCATTATGTCTACACCTAATGGGCCCAGTTTTGGGCCGAGGGGAGGTCCTGCACTCGCTTCGCCAGCATCTACAAGAGCTTCTAGAGTTTCAGTTGCCATATTAATTACCTCTATAATATTGTCTTATTTTTCTTTTTCTAATACTCTTACGTGATCTCCTCTTACCGTAACTGGTATGGGAACAGTAGCCTCAAATAGCTCGACGGTTATTTCGTCGTTATCTTCATCTATTTGTGTGACCCGGGCCTTTTCGCCTTTAAAGGGACCGGCTGATAATTCCACTATATCGCCTTCCGTAATACCTTCTACAGCAAGTTTGGGAGCTAGGAAATGTTCTATCTCCTCTATACTCGTATCCCCTTCCACGATACCTTTCGCCTTTCTTGTTCCATCACTAACCTCGTCAACCATAGAAGGATTCATCGCTTCGATGAATATGTATCCTCTAACGGGCTTAGGAGCGAGTATAGAAAAGACCCCCATATCTTTGTCTTTGGCCCATGATGCTATATAATCGGCTACGCTCCTTTCTTGATTTATTTGGGTTTTCATCGCCACAACAGTAGGCCTAGCAGTCGTTATGAGAGTTATAGAATCTGATAGCAGTATATCTTTATTTGAAGATGCATCTATAACCACCTCTGCTTTGTCTCCATAATCGGCGCCTTCGGGGGCACTAACCACAACTGGTATGACCATCTCTTCTCCTGACTCGACTTCGATCGTTTCTTGGACTGCATCAGATGTTTCCGAAATTCTATGATGGTCGAGTATGGTGATATTCCAAGGGATGATCTCTTCACTATTTGTACTGTATAACAGATGGACTTCAAGATCTATTTTTTGTTTAGAATCAGTTGTATTTATTAGGTTTACCTTGTAAGTGGTTTTTTCTCGAGTGGGGATAGATTTCTTGTTTGGATCACAGATTAAAGAGATTCCTTTTTCCTCTTCTTCCTCCTTTTCTGGAATCTCTTTGACCTCTTTTTCTTCGATTATTTCGTCCTCTGTAAAATCATCTAGTAGACCCATAATTTCTACCTCATATCACTAAAAGATACTCCGGTAAGTTTTCCCAAAGCCACGATATCGAGAAACCGAGTCCGCCTATCAGAATAATGCCGATTACAACTATAAGGAGGGTTTTCCTGAATTCCTCTTTATCAGGCTTTCTAGCCATCTTCAAGATACGTCCGAACTTGCCTTTACCTATTTTTCCCGCTTTCTCTTCGATTTTATCCTGGACTTTCCAAGAACCTTCGATAATATCCATGTTTTTTCCTCAAGCTACTGTTTCTATTTCTTCAGTTGAAATTTCTTCGCCAAATATCTGTTTTGATTCAACACCCGTTATGACAACCATTACCTTCAAAGTCTTCTCTTGACTAGGATCTACAGATGCACCCCAGATTATCCTAGCATTCTTACCTATCTTCCTTTCAACAGTCTTTGCTGCTCTTTCTGCTTCGGATACCGTCATATCATTTCCGCCCACTACGTTTATAAGTGCAGCATTCGCATTACTGATATCGACTTCCAACAAAGGCGAGTCTATTGCTTCTTCTATTGCCTTTTCTGCACGATTTTCAGAGTCATCTTCACCCATACCTATCATCGCGACTCCCGCCCCTTCCATAACGGTCTTCAAATCGTTGAAATCAAGGTTTACTAATCCCGGTTTTGTTACCAATTCCGTTATACCTTTGATCGATCGGGAGAGGACTTCATCGGCGACTTTAAATGCCTTGTTGAGCGAGAGACGAGGGCAGAGTTCTAAAAGTTTGTCATTAGGGATGGTTATGACTGTATCGGCCACACCCTTGAGTCTTTGCAAACCCCATTCGGCGTTTTCCATCCTTGATCTCCCCTCCGCTTCGAAGGGAGTAGTACAGATGGCTACGGTTAGGGCGCCCTTGTTTTTAGCTATTTCCGCTATTACAGGTGCGCCACCCGTCCCTGTTCCACCACCAAGACCGCAGGTAACAAAGACCATGTCAGTACCTTCCAATATATTTTCCAATTTCTCTTTTGCTTCTTCCGTGGATTCCATCCCGACTTGAGGTAGAGCCCCTGCTCCTAGACCTCTAGTCTTCCGCTTACCGAGCAAAACTTTTCGTTGGGAGTGAACGGTCAGTAAATGCTGAGCATCGGTATTAGCCGCGATCAACTTTGCCCCCTTTATTCCTTCTTCTGATATTCTTTCTACCGTATTGCACCCGGCTCCACCGACTCCGACGATTTTAATATCTGTTTTCAGGTCTGAAAGGACTTCTCTCAGGTCCTCGTCATCTGTAGATAAGCCTTGCTCACCTTCCTCCACCGCGCTTGCCTCTTTTGATTTTTTATTTCCGGCTTGAGATAGAGCCTCATCAACAATTGAATCCATAAATACACACTCCATTTGGGAGATTAATTATGTTATTACAACCATATCAATGAGCCCTTATATAAAATGTTTTGCCATACTAAGGGGTTGGAAAGTAAAATCGAGGAAGAATCAAATTTTAGTTCATTCAAGGATAAAATATTTTGGTACTAAAAACATAACGCTATATAGTCCGAACAGCACCATGCTGCTGAACAAAACATTCAAAAAAAGGCTAAATCCAGAAGGGAATGGACCGATAAAACTGTGCACTGCTATCGATCCTCCCGCAGCAGACACAAATAATCCCATAAATAGGCTCTTCACATAATAACGTGCAGAATGCTCTTTGTACTCTTCTAAATAAATTATTCCCTCATTTCCTACCAGATCTTTTTCTATTCCTTTTACAAACAATTCTCTTTTCATGAAAACCCAAAGTTCAAAAAAGAAGAAAATCATGAATAGTATGAAGATAAAGTTGAGGTAATTGAAGGGGATATCCTGAATTAAAAAGAAGAAAGAAGACACTAACAGAAGTGTTCCGACATCTAAAATCCTAGTTTTTTCTAGGTATAATCCTAGGATCAAAACCAGTCCCATCATCATCGGAATCCACCATCCTTGAACACTAGCACTTATGTTAGAGGCTAAAAATGATATTATCAGTACCAAGATTGCGAGAATAATCTTGTTCAAATTGTTTTTCAGTGTCTTCTCCAGTATCTTATCACCTCCTTTAAGGATGCTTCTAAAGGTTCATCTGGATTCCAATCTACGACTAAGCTGTAATTCCATAATTTATCAAGTATGACGTCTCTATCGAGCTGTGATAATTTTTCAGCTAATTCACTATGGTCATCAATTATATCTTTTTCAATTATTAAAGGATTAGGAGAGATTACCATCACGTTGTGTTCTTCCATACAGATATCGAGAAGAGTTTTGCTGACCTCTTTTGAAAGCAAAGGCGAAATGAATACTATCATACTTCGTTTGGGGAAGAAGCCTCTTAATATCCATTTAGTGTCTTCTAATTCCCACTCTCCTCCTTCAGTTACCCCACTTAATTCCTCCATTATTTTATAAAAATGTTTCCTACCAGAATCTGGATAGAGCCATCTTAAATAATCTCCTAGAATTATCAAACCTACCCGGTTCCTGTCTTGAAGTATAGATGAAGCAAGTGTTCCAGCAGCTCGGATTGTAGAATCGAGGGTATTTCTTTTAGCGTTACCGACGATATTCTTTTTATGACCATCGACAATCAGAATCACATCGCCTGACTTTTCACCTATGAATTCATTGGTCATGGGCTCGAGAAATCTTGCTGTAGCCTTCCAGTTTATTTTTTTCAGTGCATCTTCAGGCATATATTCTCTTAAAGAGAAGAACTCGCTTCCGATCCCTATCCGTTGAGACTTGATATTTCCGATCCAACTTTTGGTGTAAAGCGGCCGGACATGTACACTTCTCATATTTTGAATTTCTGGTAGAACGAAGATATTCATTAACTCATAACTAGTCCACTCCTCTACATGTAAACTTAGTGGATCTCTGTATCTTAGTTTAATCGGCCCTATTTTCATTTCTCCCCGTCGGGAACAGTGAATTTTGTACCTTATGGTTTTCTTTTCATTTTCATCCAATCTCAAAATATGGTGGTTTGACCCCTCTACAATATCTATCTCTGAAGGGAGAGAATCAAAGACTTCTAGATAATTTAGAGGTTTGCCTTCGTTCTTTATAGACAATTCAATCCAGATTTCATCATTTTCATAAAGGCTCATTTTTTCGGATTTTCTTTCAACTTTTAATTTCACTTTCTCCTGCAAAGCTCCTCTGCTCTCTACAGCTAAAATCGAAAAAATACTAATTGCTAAAATAAGAAAGACCCAGCTATTGAAAATAATTCCAAGGAGGAACGAAG
>JBMCEH010000022.1:0-12110 GCA_048620775.1 Candidatus Natronoplasma sp.
GTTAAGTCGTAACAAGGTATCTGTAGGGGAACCTGCAGATGGATCACCTCCTACGTAAATTACTCACGCACAGGCATGGTGGACAAACACCAATTTTCATTATACGTCTGGAAAAAACAATCCCTATCCGCTTTTTATTCAATCAAAAATGGAGTTCATAATTTTTGTTTTGAACTATCTTCACCAATCAAAACGACCCTGCTTCTCTCTTTTTCCTGAAGCATCTCACGACCGATCAATCTGCTCAATTTTTCAGCGAATCCCCTGACAGTCTGATGAGAAGGCATATTGTTTATAGACATTCTTCTGCGAGAGTCTCCTACAAATACGTACCCTTTCGCTTCTACGAAATCTGGATCGGCTTTTTTCAGCAGCTCTGCGTACTCAGATCCCCATCCGATGTTCCAACCATCTACCAGTGTAAGTCTCACTACTGTCCGTGTATCCAAAGAACCCAATATCTCCAAACTGTGGTTCAGCTTATCCCACAAATCTTTAGACTTTGGAACACACAGTTTTTGGAAGATGTCTCTGTTAGGCGCTGCTAGCGTGATATATAATTGGGTAGGGAGGTGATCGAGATCTTCCAGCATCCCCGGTTTTGTGCCATTAGTGACAAGGAAGGTGGTCATACCTCGTTTTTCATATTCTTTTATCAATTCCCCTAGATGAGGATAAACGGTGGGCTCTCCAGCCAAGCTTATAGCAACTTGGTTCGGCTCCCGTGCCTCTTCCCACATCTTTTTGGAACATCTTTCTTCACCTCCGAATCCACTGACGAGTTCTTTTTGAGCCTGTAAACTTCTTTCAACTATTTCCTTTGGATCGTCGAATTCAATTTTATCCTTATCATAATGGTCCTGATATCGCCAGCAGAAAAGACAGGATTGATTACAGATATCTAAAGCAGGGGACATCTGCAGGCATCTGTGGCAATCTATACCATAAAAATCTTCCTTGTAACAAGAATCTCCGCTCATGAGCTTTTCTCCCACCCAATGACATAATTTGGCGCCGCTCTCCTCACCAGTCAGAGCGTATCCGTGCTTCTTCAAAATCTCTTTTTTTTCTTCTTTCATACATCAAAACTCCAATAAAGAACGCTGCTGCCTCTCCTCTTGCCTTTCTTCTTTCTCTTTTTGGTCTTCATCCTTTTCACTTTTCGGCACTTCTTCCTCTTCCCTAAATAATGATCTGATCACTTCGGAATCTTCTTCTCTTCCTAATGTATAGGCAACTTCCCGTGGATCAAGATCCCACGCTTTGACTGCATGTTCTCTGAATCCTTTTTCTTCTTTCATCAGATACACTATATAATGAAAGATTTGTGATCGGAACTTGTCAGTAGTGGTATGTATCTTTGGAGCAACCTTTCTACTGATCTTTCTTTTCATGGATCGTTTTCCCTTCGACCCGCTCATCTTTCTTATCCACGTAGGGAAAGAATATCTTGTCCATCCGCTGTGTCTGTGATTCTTAGCCGAGCAGACACCGGCTGTCATCAAAGCCGTGCTATATCTCCAAAGCCGGTAAGCCTGTCTTCTTCTAACTCTTCCGAGGTAAACATCGGATCTAGACAACCACCTATAGCCTTCGTAAAGTTCTGAATCATCCTCGTATTCACGTGGAAGATTTTCATCTATCCATGTTATCAAATCAGATGGTTCCTCATCAAGGTATCGAACGCTTTTTTTAGCTTCTAATATATTTTTATTCTTCAAGATCTTCTTTATAGTTGGAAATATATCCGCTTCTCGGTTCCTACTGCCCAATACTGTCAGATCATCCATTTCGATCCTTTCTTTTCCAGCGGCAACGCTTTCAAGGTCCCTCAATGCGGATCTCAGATCTCCCTCTGAATACTCTGCTATCCTGTCCAAAACATTTCTTTCGTATTCTATACCCTCTCTCTGACAGATCTTTTTCAAGTGGATCTTGATCTTTTTTTTATCAACGACATCAAAATCTATTTTTTTGCATAGATTCTTCAACTCGTTTGAACGTCTAGTCAGATCGTAATAGTCATTGGCTATCAAGATCACTGGCTGTTCAGTTCTTCTGATCGTGGAAGAGATCTCCCTGATACCGCCCCTATCTTCCTTTCCAAATATATTATCTGCTTCGTCTATGATCAGAAGCGTTCGTTTTCCGTCTTTATAAGGAGTGAACTCTCCAGATTCTGAAAATGTGTCATCGACTGCACTCCTTCCAACAAATTTCTTTATCGATTCTCGATTTCTTTGGTCTGAGGCGTTCATCTCCAATGCTTGCCAATTCATATGGTTGGCCAAGGCAAGAGCTGAAGAGGTTTTGCCTATCCCAGGTTTTCCTGCTAGGACTACTGCTTTTTTATCTGGTTTGCCCGAGACCCATTTGCTAGCCCAACTTTTTAACTCTCGGATAGCCTCTCTGTTTCCTACGACGTTGGATAGATCTCTAGGTCTGTACTTCTCAGTCCAATCTGTGTGCTTTTGGAACGTTTCTCTAGATTTTGATTCCATCGTAATTTGAGATTGAATCCTATATTATTTTAACTTAATCCTTTACTGCTCGACATGGGAGATGATTCTTAACTCATCGTCCTGCCTACCGAAAGATTTTTTTATCTCTGAAAAGATAAATCATCACTATGAAAAAAGTAGATTATATCTGGATGGATGGTGATTTCGTCAAGTGGGAAGACGCAAAGATCCATGTCTTGAGTCACGTGATCCATTACGGTACGGGTGTTTTTGAGGGTATCAGAGCTTATAACAATGATGGTGTTCCAGCGGTCTTCAGGTTAGATGATCATATGGAAAGATTCATCAACTCTGCCAAAATAATCAACATGGAATTAGACTACGATAAAGAGGAATTGATATCTGTTATCTGTGAATTGATATCAAAAAATGGGCTCAAATCTTGTTATATCCGGCCGGTTGCTTATCGCGGCTACGAAAGCATGGGTGTTAACCCTTTGGACAATCCAGTCAAAATGAGCATTGCTGTCTGGCCATGGGGCGAGTACCTCGGCGAAGGAGCACTAGAAAAAGGAGTAAAAGTCCAAACGACCTCTTGGACAAGACATCATCCCAACATTTTCCCGACGAAGGCGAAGTCCAGCGGTAACTATCTCAACTCCGTGATGGCTAAGATGGAAGCGGTAGAAAACGGCTATGTTGAATCCATAATGCTGACCCCCAATGGTTATGTAGCTGAAGGTACTGGAGAGAATCTGTTTTTCGTGAGAGACGGAGAACTCTACACTCCACAAACCGCTGATGTATTAGAAGGTATAACTAGGGATTCCGTGATACAGATTGCCGAGGATTTAGGGTATACCGTAAACGTTGAAAAGATGACTAGGGATCAGATCTACATCTCAGATGAAGCATTTTTCGTTGGTACGGCGGCGGAAGTAACCCCCATAAGAGAGGTGGACAGAAGAAAGATATCAGATAGTAAAGGCCCTCTTACCGACAAGATACAACAGAGGTACATGAAAGCCGTTAAGGGTGAAATAAAAAAATACCAGAGATGGTTAAGCAGGGTGGAATGAGAGAAAAAAATCTATTTATTTTTTAATTCTAGACCGTATAGAGTCTCAAAAAAGAATTGTCTTTTTTCCACACTAACGATCTCATATCTCTTTTCGATGACTTCTTCAATGCGTTCTTTGGGCGAAAGACTAGAATAACACGTGTATAACTTTCCATCAATTTTCAGATAATCCTCAGCTTCCTTGAGAAATCTTACCACAATTTCATCCCCTCTTTCTCCGCCATCCCATCTGTCATCTTGGACTGGAGTCTCATCTCTAGGTAGATATGGAGGATTGAAAATTATAACATCCCAGTCATCTTCAGTGATGGTTGAAAAAAGATGACTTTTTTTTACAGCGGTATCGAGGTCATTTTTCTCAGCATTCATCTTTGTGTTTTTGATAGCTCTTTCATCTTTATCCACTGAGAGTACATAACAACCTTGAGCACTGCAGTGAAGAGAAATCGCTCCCGAACCACAACCGATCTCTAGGATCTGCTCGTCGCCGTCTATGTTTATCATATTTAACAGCAAAAAAGTATCGTCTGAAGGCGCATATACACCTTCATGAATTTCGATATCAAGATCCTCATCGAACTTCAATTTAAAATCAACCCTATTCTATCGCTTTCATGTACTCTCTCATATGCCAAGAGGCTTTTTCCACCTCACCTTCGTCTAAACTAGATTTCACATCTATAAGATTGCTGATAGCAGCGATGACTTTTTTCCTAGTTATTCCTTTTAATGAGTCATCGAGCATTTCTATATCCTCATCCATCTTATCTTCCAAGTATCCCTCTATCTTCTTTTTTATCTCCTCTAGAGCTTTTTCGAATACTTCTTCTTTTTCTATATTTTCTCTTGCTTTACTCAAGAGTGCTTCGATCTCTTTCGTACTACCTCCAGCTAGAGAAATATCTTCAAGCAACTCCGAACTCAAAAAGATCTGTTTATCCTTTTTTGTCTCAACATCCTGTATCTCATGGATAAAATCTGACGCATAGATCAGTGAATTGAGCGCTTCCTCATACGCTTTTATATCCCATTTTCTTTCAACATTCCCCAATATAGCTTTTCCTCTACGCTGAACGGAAGGGATGTCTAGATTATCCAATATCTCATGCAGCATTTCAAGTCTATTTTCAAGCTCATAGTCCAATCTATCGATCAAACTTTCCTTCCAATCCATAAGTATTTTGTTAGCTTCCACGTACTCTAGATCTTTTATCTTGATGATCGCTTCCTTCAAAGGTTTCCTGTTGACCTGTATTTCGATCTCAGCTTTTTCTACTAGATTGTTGAGCTCTTTTACGTTTCTAACTTTTTCTTTTATCTGGGTTGGTATTTGAGTGTCGGATTTATCCAATTTTTCTTCGGGAGTAGGTATCTTCTTTTCTTTATCGATGGCTTCTTCAAGCTCTTCCACGGTCTCGGACAAAAACTCCTGAGCCAATCCGTACTTTTCGATCATGACTAATTTTTTGTACTGATCGAGCTCATATTCCATCGTTTCCTTATCTACTAGGTTTTTACTCTCTAATTCTTCGATCTTCTTATGAGCTTTCTTGATCAGTTTAGATAATTTGATCATTTTATCCGCAGAGTCGATGAACTTTTCCGTTAACGCTATGCTTTTCTGTAGATCGCCTCTCTTCCTGCAGTCGTTCGAATCTTTCAAAAGTCCTTTCGTGTGTTCGATATTGAAGTCGGTTTCTCTTAACTCAGAGAGTTTTTTTCTAGCTTCAGCGAGTTTCGCTTCTGCTTTATTCTCTAGCTCCTCTTTATCTCCTTCTTCTAGTTCTTTTACATCAGTTTTAAGATTTTCTTTCAATTCACCAGAGGAATCTATTGCTTTTTCAAAGTTCCCCTCTTCGAACACGTCCTCTATCTCTTCTATCCTTTCTTCGTACTCACTTATATTCAACTCTTCTTGGTTCTTGCTGAGCATCTCTTCGATCTCAGAGATATTTGACCTCAGTGACAATGTTTTTTCCGCCTTCTGCTTGACTGCCTCAAACCGTTCTATCATATCTTTCCGATCTTCTGCTCCAGCCTTAAACTTCTCCTTTAGTTCGCCTAAGTCATTTTTTACTGTCTCTAAATCGAATCCTTTCTTTTCCCCCCGCTCGATGGTTTCTTCTATCTCATTCAAATACTCATCTCTTATCCTTTCTACATACTCCAAAGTTCCCTCTAACTGTTCCATCAAATCTTCGAACAGATCCTCTGCTTTCTGGTATTCTTCATTTCTGCAAAGCTCCTCGACCTTTTCAAAATCTTTATCGATATCATCTAAAAAGTCTTCTTTTACACCTAGCTCTTTAATCTGGTCTTTTAAAGCCTTCATTTTGTTTAAGTTTTCAGATATATACCTTAGACTCGGTTCGTTTTCAAGATATCTAGAGAGCAGGCCTGATACCTTACCGGGTTCTCTTTTTTCCAAAGCCTCCTTGGCTTGAGAAGTGGCTTCAACTATACCGGTAATCTTTCTAATTTCTTCGGAAAGCTCTTCTGAAAATTCATCCACTTTTTGTATCCTCTCTGAGAGTTCTTCCACCCTTTCATCTTCCATATCCGATAACGACTGGCATCGTTTGATCGCGTCTTCCACCATCTCTAGAGCTTTATCTCTATTTCCTTCTATTCTTTCCTCTGTCGCGTCATCCAATACAGCGCTTATCTCCGAAATATCTCTTTCTCCATCATCTAATTCACCGAGGAGTTCTCGGGCTTTAGATAACTTACTATCTAGCTCCTTATCTAGCTCATCATTTTCTATAGGCTTTGTGATCTCTTTTGGAGTTGATTTTTCCGCACTCTCGAGATGACCCATCAGATTTGCCTGTCCCTTTTGGGCATTGAAGGCTAGTTTGTACGCTTTAGCGGCCTCTTCAGTTTTACCTATCTTTAAAGAAACCTGAGCTTTAGCATTCCAAACATAATCAAAAAGAGGATCCAACTCTATAACCCTGTCAAAAGACTCGAGAGCCTTACGGTTCGCTCCCATGCATTCCATTATCGATCCTCTGATGAACCAATTTTCAGCGTCTCCACCGTTATCTAATATTTTTTCCTCCACTTTAGCCAATGTCTCTTTTGGATTTTCGATTATTCCTCTGTCTGGAAGGACGACGCTAGAAAAAATCTCGACAGGTTCTTCACATTCTTGGCATTCATCATCCTCAAGTCCAGTAAACCTCTCACAAACGGGGCATCTGAATTCTAAAGTAGTATTTTTTTCTTCCTCCTTTTCATCAAAAGACCCCTCCTTGATTTCTTCGATGATCTTATTTGCTAGGTTTTCACCGATATGATCGATCGAAGTTAGATCTTCAGTATCCGCATCTTTCAATTTGGAGATCGAATCATAGTTTGAATCGATAAGAGCAAGGGCGGTCAGGTTCCCAATCGAAGGTATGCTTGTCAAGTCTTTTAGGCTCTCTTCTTTAGAGGCGTTGTTTTCCTGCATAAGTTTACCCCATCGTGATTTTTTTATTGATGAATCAGATTCATAAGTTGATTATATTTTTCATACATATCAACTCATTAATAACGTTTTGTGAGAAAAAACAAATGATTTCCAAACGGTCAATCCCAAAATCTTTTCGTCCTAGCATACTCTATCTCAGCCGCAAGTATATCTCTCAAAAAATTCTCTTCGTTTTGATGTCTTTTCGACAGTATTCTGCCAGCTTTTTGATGACCTATCCCTCTAGCAGAGAGAGCCATAGCCGCTCTTTTTTTGTGTACCCTCGCCAATTCAGCTAGTTTGTAATATCTTTTTAACTCATTTTTTTCCTCCCCACTCAACTTTTCATTCTTTTTATCGATAAGATCTTCGTCATCGTAAGGCCTCAAAGGAGCTACCATCGAAGATCCACACTGGGGACAACTAGGTTTTCTGACGTCTCTCACTCTCTTTCTTCTCCTGTTGCCGCATCTGATACATTTCATGATGATCCTTTCGGATTCTAATCTTTCCTTCAAAGAATCCAGAACCGCTTTACTGACTTTTCCAGGGCGAAGAAATTCTTTATGTTTTTCCAACCCGGCCTCTCCCATGGGAGAAATACCTTTTTCAGAGAGGACCACTTCGATATCACCCCTATCTATCTCTTTTAAGATCTTTTTTGTTCTGTCGATATCCATATTGTCACGAAAGGTCTTTTTGACCGCCTCTTCGTAAAGAATAGTCCCTTTAAATGTATCTATTATCTTATCCATGTTTATCTTGCGCCAATCAGCGTCTTTTTCTATAGCTCCAAACTTTTTTCCTACGTGCAGAAATTTCCAGTTAAAAAAGTTTGAAGTTCTCAAGCTCTTCTTCATCAGTTCCTCTAGACTCTCAGGGTCCGTTTCGTATAGTATCTCCTTTATTTTCGCGGAGTCGATCCTTCTAGGAAGACTCATCATTATCCTGTAAGGATCGGTCTGGAGAGCCACGCTTTCTCCCAACCTTGCCGACAAAAGAGAGGCGAGAACATGACCTAGAGTTTCATTGACCAATGTACCGAAACAGGCATTGACCACGGCGGTTTCTTTTTCCACTTCGATCACTATTTTAGAATCACTAGGGATCTCATATCTCTGTTGGCTTTTCAAATATTCTCTGTAGGCTCTTCTAGCATTCTCATCCATGGGATATTCGTCCGTTTCTAACTTCAGACCGTTCTTCCTTAATCTACCCACTTCCTGAGTGACCTGGAAAGGTACCGGTATATCTTCACCCGTCCAATCTGGTATCTTTCCGATATTCCCCACCTGGTCCACTAGAACCTCTTCCTCCTTCATATCGACGACACGCCAAGCTTTTCCCTGAAGCGTTATAACTTCGCCCTCTTCGATATTGCTGGCTACGAAGCTCTCGTCGAGAGTGCCTATGACGGAATCGCTGGAGATGTTCCGCAGTAGGTAAGTTCTTTCGTCAGGTATCATCGAGATATTATCGTAAAAGTAATTCAGAGAAGCTCTTCTTTTCCCTATCTTTTCGTCCTCCTTCCATATGACCCTGATCTCCGCGAGTTGTTCGATCAACTCATCAAACGTTTCTTTCTTCAGCGATTGAAAGGGATAGGACCTTTTAGCCAATGTAAAAAAATTACTAGATTCTATCTCTTTTTCTGTGTGAACAGTGCTGATCAATTGATTGGCCAAGACGCTCAAAGGCAGATCAGGGATATCTGTTTTTTCGAGTTCTCTCGTCTTTCCTCTCCTCGATATCACTGCACCCTCCAATATATCGTCTTTTGTGGTGGAGATTATCCTACCTTTAGAGATCTCATCGATCCTGTGACCGGATCTTCCAACTCTCTGGATCAAACGAGTGACCTGTCGGGGTGACTGATACTGCAACACGAGGTCTGTTTTCCCCACGTCTATGCCCAATTCCATCGAGGACGTACATATGAGCCCTTTCAATTGACCCTTTTTGAATCTATCTTCCATCTCTATCCTCGAGTCTTTAGAGAGCGACCCATGATGGACTCCGATGGGAAAATCATCCTCTTTTTCAGTAGCTTCTTCTTTCCAGAGAGTATAAGAAGAAGAAATCGATTCAGCAGCATCTCTGGTATTCACAAAAAATAATGTAGATGTGTGTGATTCTATCAGTTCTCTGCATAACCTAAGAGAAGCGGCCATCTCTATATCGCATCTCATCATCTCGGAAAGTTTTTCGTCTTCATCTTTATTTTGAACCGCTCTCCTAACCTTTATATCTAAATCTCTTTTACCGGATGTCTTTATTATTACACCGTCTCTGTCTACTCCAACTAAAAAATCTTTAACCTTTTCAGGAGATCCAACAGTTGCTGACAACCCTACTCTTTGGAAGTCTCTTCCGCAAAGTTCGGCTAAACGTTCCAAACCTAGTGATAACTGACTCCCTCTTTCATCTTCCGCCAGTTCATTCAGTTCATCCACAACAACGTACCTGACGTTCTCTAGTCCTTTTCTCAACTTATGGCCTGTGAACATTATTTGAAGAGTCTCAGGTGTGGTTATCAAAACTTCTGGTGGATCCTCCGCCTGTTTTCTTCTCTCTTTACGGCCGGTATCACCGTGTCTTACGCCCACACTGAAATCCAATCTATCCGAGAACTCCTGGATCCTCCTGATCATATCTCGGTTCAGTGCCTTCAGAGGTGTTATATAAAGAAGTGAAAATCCTTTTACCTCTTCAGATAATATATTATCGAGGATAGGCAACAACGCGGCTTCAGTTTTACCTATGCCTGTAGGGGCGATCACCAGTGTGTTCTTTCCCTCCAGGATCGGTGGTATGGCATCTTCTTGAGGCCTGGTTTCCTCCTCGATATCAAGTTCCGATAATACATTTTTTATATCATCAGAGAGAAGATCAAAAGCACCCAATTTATCTTTCACCTTCTTTCATGAATTGTTGGATGTTTTGGGTGTAGGTTCACTAGTGGGAAATGGTATCGTCTTTATCTCCAAAAGCGAGGCTAATTTGTCAAGCAGTTTTTCTTTTTTCTCACCCACTAACGCATGTTTTAATACCTCACCTAAATTCTCTACAGGGATTATCTCGATCTTGCCCTCGTATTTCTCCTCTATCACTATATCTTTTTCGTTCATCTTGGGTATCAACACTTTATCCATCCCTACCTCGGCAGCGGCTTCGATCTTCGAAGTTATCCCGCCAACTGGTAAGACCTGTCCTCTCACACTTAGGGAACCAGTCATAGCGACATTCTGATCTATCGGGATATTTTCCAGTGCTGAAATGACTGCAGTAGCTATAGAGATCGATGCTGAATCTCCTTCCACGCCCTGTTGAGTTCCTATGAACTGTATGTGTACGTCGTACTGGGAGATGTTTTCTCCTGTGTATTTTTTGATCAAAGCTGATACGTTCTGAACAGCTTCTTTTGCGATATCTCCAAGTCTGCCTGTGGCGATCACCTTTCCACCTTCACTCGAATGAGCGGGAGTCACTTCCGCCGCGATAGGTAGAACTATACCAGAATATTCGGACATCCCTTCCTGCTGATCTCCCATAGCAGCGAGACCGTTGACTACACCCACCATATCGCCCTCTGTTTTATACATGCTGTATTCCTTTCGCTTTTTGATATATTTATCAGTGACCTGCTGCTCGAGTGATCTTGCTGTGGATTTTGCGTTCACCACGTCCTCTGCGGTGGTCATCTTGTGTCCACGCTCTACTGCAAGGTCTCCTGCAACTCTCACCAATCCACCTAATTCTCTCAATCTTAAGGTTAACTCTCCACGCTTGTTAGCTCTACGCTGTGCTTCCCTCAACATCTCCTTTATAGCGCCCTTGGTGAAATGGGGTATTTTTTTGTCGTCTTTTTCGATCTCTTGGGCTATGAATCGTATCAGTTTCTTCCTGTTTTTATCCGTGTCGTCCATGGTGTCATTGACATAGACTTCATAACCGTAACCTCTGATCCTTGACCTCAGAGCTGGATGCATACCACCGTGCTGCATACCTCTTTCGTCCGTTTGTCCATAGACAGAATCAAGGTTTCCTGCAGCAACAAGGATAAAATTCGTCGGGACCGGTTCTGTTTGTACCATAGCTCCACTGCTCCTTTCGCTTTGACCTGTTATAGAGAATTCCCTCTCCTGCATCGCCGTCAGTAAACTATGTTGAGAGTCCATACCGAGCATGTTCATCTCGTCTATGAACAGGACGCCGTTATGAGCTTCGTGTATAGCACCTACTTCGACCCTATGATGAGCGGGAGTCTCAAGACCACCACTCTGGAAAGGATCATGTTTTACGTCGCCCAAAAGTGCGCCAGATTGAGCGCCAGTGGCGTCAACAAAAGGCGGCTTCTCGCCGGGATTACTGCCTTTCAATAATTTAGGGGTTTGAGCCGCGCTGTCCTGACCGAACCCTCTTGGGTTCGCTCTCATCGCTATCATCAGCATCGCAGCGGCGAGTATACCAAAGAACATGATAAGAAAATTACCAGTCCAAAATGATATAACTATGGCTGCCCCCACGATCAGTGCGAGGATCATCAACATCCCTCTGTTTTTCTGTTTTTCTTTTTTCCTTGCTTCTCGCTTGTGTGCCTCAACTATCTCTTCGCCTTTACCCGCGGGAAGAGTTCTTATTTTAGGTTCGTTTTCATCCTTTTCGTTCGGAAAACACAGTACGTCCTCAAGTTCCTGTTTAGGTAGAAAATCGGTCATCGCCTTAGCGATCATGGACTTTCCAGTACCTGGAGGACCTATCAACATCACGTGGCGATGCTGTTTAGCTGCCTTTTTAGCCACGCTGACAGCTTCATCCTGTCCGATCACTTGGTCAGCTAAAAGTTCCGGAACCCGGATATCTTCTGTGCTGTTGATATCTAGGTCTTCTATCCACTCACTTATAGGAGAGACGTCCGTTTCTTGAGTGTCTGTTGAGGAAGTGTTTTCCTCTTTTGACTTTTCTTCTGCAGTATCACTCATCGATTTACACCAACAATGGATTTCAATTCATCTCATCTATCGCCGTTCTAATTAAAGTTTTCCTTTATAGAGTGTTAAAGCAGAAAACCCCATG
The DNA here is from genome assembly GCA_048620775.1 of Candidatus Natronoplasma sp. Classification (GTDB taxonomy): domain Archaea; phylum Thermoplasmatota; class Thermoplasmata; order Halarchaeoplasmatales; family Halarchaeoplasmataceae; genus Natronoplasma. Next base: position 12,074 of record JBMCEH010000022.1, read on the forward strand.
GCTCTGCCGTGGGGATGAATGCTACTTTCACTGACCT
>JBMCEH010000023.1:0-12084 GCA_048620775.1 Candidatus Natronoplasma sp.
TGGTATGTCTTGGTACTCCTGCCAAGTCGCCTTTGGTATGTTGTGTTTGAAATCACCGTTTATCACCAATCTTTCGATATCCTCTTTTATCAAGATATCAAGAACGTTATCGATCATCTTTTGGCTCTGTTCTGGAATATTTATCCCCCTTTCCTCCAATTCTCTCTCGTAACCTATGTGCAAGTCCGCTATCACGAGTGTATTGTCGAATTTAAGCATCCTTTCATTCCATAAGGGCTGCATTTAACTTTCTATGAAGGATAGGGTTATTTATCCCTAGCCCCGATGTATTAAAGGTAATATTATATATTGAACAGCCTTACATGGGGCTGATGACTTTGTTAGATATCATAGGTGTTCTGATCGTTTATCTTTATGTTGGATTATTATTATATATTTTTGATTTTATTTCGAAGAGGGACTCATTCGATAGAAGAAAACTCATCCATATAATGGTTGGAAATATCGTTTTTATACTACCGATATTCGACACGCGGTGGGTGATGGCAGGATTGGCCGCTGCACCGTTCATTTTGTTGACCTTTTTGATGAGCCCTAGAACACCAATCGGCCCTAACAGTGAAACCTCCAATACTGGACATGATCTGGGACTCTTTTACTATTCTATAAGTTGGACTATCTTGGCCTTTTTATTTTTCGAAAATCTTGAGATAATAGCTGTTGGTATAATATGCATGTCATATGGGGACGGAATAGCTTCCTTGATAGGAAAGAAATTCGGAAAACACCGACTCAATTTTGCATTTGATAAAAAAAGCCTTGAAGGATCTTCGGCCATGTTTTTTAGCTCAATAGTAATGATTAGCTTGGCCCTTTTTTATCTTGATGCTATTCCTGAGAACATTTTGATTATCCCTCTAGTGGTCTTGATAGCAACATTGGTAGAGATCTTTTCAGTTAGAGGCCTAGACAATTTATTGGTTGCGTTCACGAGTTCAATAAGTTATTATATCTTGATATATTTGTAAACAATCAATGCGATTGATAGTCATAGACGGTCTAGACGCTGCAGGGAAGGATACTCATGCTAAACTGATAAAAGAAAGGTATTCTAACAACGGAGAAGAAGTCGTCCTACGGTCTCATCCCTGCTCAGATAGTCTTTTCGGGATCAAAGCAGAAAAGGCACTTCGAGGGGAAGGGCGCTACGGCAGGGCAAAAGCTACCTTCTATTTCACCCTTGATGTCATCAATTCTTTTATGAATGTCGACAAAAGCGTTGACATTTTGATATTCGTTAGATATCTATGCAGCGTGGCTTATCTCCCGGAACCTCTTGTTGATAAATCTTACAAAATCTTATCGACTCTTCTCCCTACATCTACGTATATGTTCTTTCTAGATGTTGAACCTGAAGATGCTCTAGAAAGGCTAAAAGAGAGGGAAGAAAGGCAGATATTTGAAAACAAAGCAGATCTTGAAAAGATCAGGAAAAGGGCCCTTTCGATCGTAGACGAATGGCACGTGATCGATACTTCTAGACCTATCGAGGATGCTCAGCGAGAAATAGAGAGAATACTTGAGTCTGAAGGTGGTTTAGAATAACTAAATTTCTATCTCCGCCAAAAAGGGAGGCAAAAGATATTAGACCACCTTTTTATTATCGATTTGCAGACCATGAGCAAAGTAATACTAGACGCTAACAGCCTGTTGATGCCTTTCCAGTTTTCTCTAAATCTGGACCAAGAAATCAAAAGATTGATAGGCAACGCTCAAATATATGTACCCTCATCGGTGGTTGACGAACTGGCCAATTTAGAGAATAAAGCAGCATTGGAATTGAGTGAAAAATATCGTAGAATACAAGTTGAAAAGGGTGGAGATGAAGGCGTATTAGAAGCGGCTAGAAAACTTGACGGGATAGTCGTCACCAATGATAAAGAACTGAAAAAGAGGGCATTAGAGCAAGGCAATCCAGTAGCTTTCCTTCGGTCTGAAACACATCTAGAATTGTTGGGAGAAGATTTTTTACTAGAAGGAGATCAAAGTACCAATGGAAAGGAAACTGTCAAATTAAGAGGCGAAGTTGTATCGGGTGTGGGGGAAGCAAGGTATTTTCTTGCGTTGGAAGGATACAAGAGGCGTTTTAGAGAAACTTTCGGTTTCGAACCTTTTGAGGGAACGCTCAACGTTCTACTTAAAGGCGAATCATTAAAAGATTACAAAGAGTTGAAGGAAAGAGAAGGTATATTGATCGACGGTTTTGTAGAAAAAGGAAAGCGTTTTGGAGGGGTTGAATGTTTCCCCTCGAAGGTTTCTAAGGTAAATTCCCTTTTGATAATGCCAGAAAAAACCAGGTATGAAGAGCAGGCCGAGATAGTAGCTGAAGACAAGTTGAGAGATGAACTCGGTCTAGAGGACGGTGACGAAGTGAATATCGTTGTGAAGATACCCTGAAGTTATTTTTCAGAAGTTGTCTTCAAGATAATTCAGGGCCGATTCAAACAGGGGTCTTCCGTCTCCTTTATTCCCTGTCATTCCATCTCGCGTCCAATCGGGTTTAGTATCTTCGGCGAAGACCCTTTCGGGGTGCGGCATCAGTCCTAGTACATTGCCTTCAGGATTACAGATGCCGGCTACATCATCAAGAGAACCGTTGGGATTCCACGGATAATCTGGGTCACTACCATCAGGAGTTGTATAACGGAAAACGACTTGATCGTTATCTTCAAGGTCATCTATTGACAACTTTTTGTCAAGGACAAATTTTCCTTCTTTGTGTGCGGAGGGATAAAGCACAGTTTCATGCTTTTCATATCTAGTTGTAAAAACACAGTTAGAATTTTCTTCCACTCTTAGAAGCGAAGGTCTGCACTCGAATTTGTTGCTGTCATTGGTTTCAAGCGCTGCTTTAGGTACTTCACTCATCACTTCGTGTACTGCGGGAAGAAGACCGATCTCCACAAGGACTTGGAAACCATTGCATACCCCCAGTATAGGTTTACCAGTTTTTACAAAGGATCTTAACTCCTCGCCCAATCTGCTTTTGATCCTCGCACCGAAGATAGCTCCTGCACGGATATAATCTCCTGCTGAAAAACCACCTGGGATCATCAAAATATCGTAATCTTTTACATCTCTTTCCTCTTCTAGATCCACGTCCTGCTTGATCAACTGTTTAAGATGCACCTTTTCAGCCTGGGCTCCAAGACGTTTGAAAGCTAGATATGATTCTTCCTCGCAGTTCGTTCCTTCAATTCTCAGTACTCCTGCTTTGATATCTTCCCGTTTCAAGCTTATCTCCTGGTAAACCTATTGACTCACTCTAAAAATATTTTCCGTATATTCATAGGTAAAAAGGATCGATGATTGATCAAATTAGTTTTTTGGTATAAACAAGTTAAACAGGGAGAAAGTATTTATTTGTAACCACATTTTCCCTAAGCAACTTCAAGGGGCCGTGGGGTAGCTTGGTCGATCCTTCGGGCTTTGGGAGCCTGGTACCCGAATTCAAATTTCGGCGGCCCCACCATTTCCTTTTTAAAATACGTGCTTATCTTCTGATTCTTCTTTCAATTTTTCCCTGATATCACTCAGATCGGGAACTTTCTTTTCATCCTTATCTTCCATCACCCGCTTGTTTTCTTCGAGTATCTCTCGAGGACGTTTAGGGAAGTCGTTAACATTGAACCTCTCCGCCCTTTTCTCTATCATCTTGAATTCCTTTCTCCTTTCCATAAGATCAGATCTTATCTCTTCGATCTTTTCGAGATCCTCATCTGAAACATCTCTTGCTATTTCAGCGGGCTGACCGAGGACGAGCTTTCCGTCCGGTATTTTCATACCCTCTGGAACTACAGCATCAGTACCTATTATGGCGTTCTCCCCGATCTCGGCACCTTCTAGGACGACTGCTTCTATCCCGACCATCGTTCCTTTCCCGATACTGCACCCTCTAAGATCCGCTCCAGGAGAGATGAAGGTTTCATCACCAAGAGCGGCCGGGTGTTTTTCTGTGCTTTCTACGGATGCCCTATTCATCAATATACTATTTTCACCGATCTCTACTTGCGATCTGTCTCCTTTTACGATAGATCCGGGCAAAAGGAATGAATTGGATCCCAACATGACCTCGCCTACGGTTCTCGCAGCAGGATCGACAAAGGCCGTTTCCTGTTCCTCTTCATCGTCGGGCAAAAACTCCTCCAATTCGCGTGTCATATTTGAAAGATAAAAGGTGACGTGTAAAAAGATTGCGGTATCGAGTAGCCTTATAAACGATAATGAAAAATCGAAACATGTATAAAAGTTAGATGCAATATTGACTATATGGTGGCATTATGCCTCTATGGATGATAGTCGTCATAATAATACTCGTACTGATCTTTCTGCTCATATTGGCAAGAGCGGTAAACAAAGTACCTGAGTACAAGAGAGTCTCTCACTTCAGATTTGGACGCTTCATAGGTGTTAAAGGTCCTGGTGTGGTTCTGATAATACCTTTCATAGATGACTTAGAATGGAAGGATCTTCGGGTGAGAGATATGGATGTCTCCGAGCAAAACATAATCACAAAGGATAACGTTAGTGCCAATGTTGATGCTGTAGCTTACATGAAAGTCTTCGATCCTAAGAAGGCGACTCTTGAAGTCAAGGACCATTATAGAGCGACAAGCAGGTTGGCTCAGACCACTCTTAGAGATGTTCTTGGGAAAGTGGAACTGGACGAACTTCTGAGCAGAAGAGAAGAATTGGCGGAGGATATAAGAAAGATAATAGATGAGGAGACCGACGCGTGGGGGGTCAAAGTGACCAATATGACGATAAGAAATGTAAATCTGCCCAAAGACATGGTGAGAGCTATAGCGAGCCAGGCAGAGGCAGAGAGGAATCGTCGGGCTAGAATAAAGAAAGCTCAGGGTGAGGAAGAAGCAGCTAAAAAGATGGCTGACGCAGCTGAAATATATGGAGAGAGAGAAGGAGCTATGCGTCTAAGAGAGCTTCAAACCCTGGTGGAGATAGCCACTGAACAGAATCTAGTGGTCGTTACTCCTTCAAAGCTGGGTTCCGATCTCGGTAATGTTGCTGGACTCACAACAGCACTGAAAGAACATAATAAAGAAAACGAGTTTGAAGAGGATGAGTAAAGCCGTTACTTTTCCTTGGCCCTTTCTACCATTAACGTGGTTTGACCGTCTTTCTCGATTATATCTTTTACCACGATATTCTCTTCTTCATCTATAACCTCTTTTGAAGTAGCAGCCCATCTTTCCCCTCTGACTTTCACCACTCCATCTTTATCCAACGTTCTAGTAACTTTTCCTCCCGCTCCTTTCATCGTTTCCATCCCAGTCTCCACATCTTTCGTTTGAGCTCTTCTGACAGCCCATATCACAAAGAACGATACCCCAATTATCACAACCACTAATCCCATGAGGATATTTGTAGATATCTCAAAATAAGGTTCGTCTCCTACAAAAAGGATACCTAAAAATAGGGCTATCGCTCCCCCAATTCCGAATACACCGAACCCTGGTTCGAAATATTCTGCAGTCAAAAGGACCACTCCTAGTATTATCAGAATAATCCCTACGGTACTCAGTTCCAGAATCATGAGACCGATAAATGCCAGTATCAAAGATATGCCTCCCCCGATGCCCGGCACTCCAACACCTCCTGTGGTGATCTCTGTTACCAGGCCTAAGATCCCTAATAAGAGTAAAAGAAAAGCAATGGTGGGATTCGTTAACAGACTCAATAATTGACCAGTGAAACCTTTTTGGATTTGCCTTATAGTTGAATCTGATCTTCCTATTCTCTCGAGGACTTCGTCATCATCGTCCTCAATGTAATCTATCAAGCCGAGATCTAAGGCTTTAGTGGCATTGATATTCATATTATCAATGACAAACTTTCTAGCCTCTTCACCAGGTCTATCCTGTTCCTCAGCGATCTCCTGTATCCAACTTGCCATAGCTTGTATGGTCTTGTTATCTGCTGGTCTAGGTTCTGCCGAGCCTATACTAGCTCCATCATCCATCACTGCCACGTCTCCCGCCAAAGTTATGAAAGCTCCGGCAGAATAACCCCAGGCTCCTCTTGGAGTGATCCATGTCACAACTGTTATATCAGAACGGAGGATAGCATTGACTATATCCCGGGTAGGGTTCAGTAAACCACCGGGCGTATCTATCTTTATTATCAGTGGAACTCCATCGTCTTCTGCTCTAGATATGGCCCTCTCTACGTAATGAGCGGCCCCTCCATCTATATCATCGTGGATAGTTATAGAATAAACTGTATCCTCTTCAGCTACTGTGGGGGTCTGAAATACGGTTAGAGCGATGACTAATATAAGAAAGATTACAGCCATATTTTTTGATATCTTTGATGTGGAGGACCCAAGACCACAACAAATATCGTTAGATGTACTCACCTTGATCATGTTGATATTGATTTACCGGTACAAAAACATTATCGAATATAGATAGGTCAAAAAGTAAATCGACTTTTATGATATGCGGGTTCGGGGATTTGAACCCCGGTTATAGCCTTGGCAAGGCTAGGTGATACCAAACTACACCAAACCCGCATGAAATGATCTTAGCACTTTTTCCTCGGGGAAGAAGAGTAGATATTTTTTGGTTATAAATATTTTGGATGTTCTCTCACTTATCCGGGTCGAAGTATACCAATAACGTAGAGAGGGGTCTCTTTATGATCTTTGACTACCTTGCATTGAAGTTTCATTGGGAGCTCATCTTCCTTCCCGGTCTCAAAAATAACATCATTTTCGAATTCATCAAGTTCACCAGAAAAAACTTTTTTTAAATTTTCGCCGACCTCGGTAGCCATTTTACCTCTCACGGTTTCTTCATATGATTTACCGATGATTTCTTCCTCATCATATTCTAACATATCTAGGAATGAGTTGTTAACTTCTTTTATCTCTTGATCTTCATCTATCAAGACAACTGGATCATCTACATTATCAAATAAAAGTCTAAAAGCCTCTTGGCTCTCTCTTAGAGCTCCGAAAGTCTTCTTAAAGTCAGTAATATCCATTATAGAGGCGACAGTTTTTTCTGTTTCGGGTATTAATCCGAGCTCAATAACTACATCTCTTGCGTCACCAAACCTGTTGATCGCCGTAAATTCATAGCTAGAAGGCACTCTTTCAGGATATTCTCTTCTTTTTTGGTGATAGCTTTCCATCCTCTTCCTATCTTTCTCAGCAATGAATTTAGGCCATTTAGCCTCCTCTTCAATTTCTTCTTTAGAGAATCCCGTTAATTTGATAAATTCTTCGTTAACCAAAGAGATCGTTTTATCTTTATCTATCATCGCCATAGCTGTGCCTGTGCTTTCAAAGATGGAACGGTATTTTTTCTCTGACCTTTCAAGTTCCTTCTGAGTATCTTTGAGTTTGGTTATGTCAACCAGTGAAACTATGACTTTATAGTAGCTATCTTTTTCTTGGACAGTGGTCCATTTCATATAGAAATATCTTTTCTTTCCATCCAAGGTGTAGTTCACAAATTCACTGCTTTCGAAAGTATGTTCATCATTAGCTATCGCCACGAGTTCACTTATCACCCCCTCTTGAGACTCATCCCTCAAAACTTTGTCGAAATTTTTGACGAGTTCCTCTTTACTCTCAGCTCTAAAAACTTCTAATGTGGTTTTATTGACAGCCTCGATATCTACCAATCGTATTAATCTCTTGACTTCTTCAGGATTTTCAGTGAAATATTCTTCGACATCCTCCACACCAGAATCCTTTAAATCTTCTAGGTGGCTCTTTACTTCAGAGAAATCTTCCTCCCAGATCGAGATGGGAGAATCCTCAAACAAACTTCTGTATCTTTTCTCACTTTTTTGGAGTTCGTGGAGGAGCTTCACTCTTTTTCTTGCCTCGCTGACATGACTTGAAAGGAGCTCCAACATGTTCAAGTCCTCTTCATCAAAATGACCCTTCTCTTTTGACATGGCTTGGAAGACTCCAAAGTCTCCTATAGGGACAGAGATACCTGATCGATATTCTTCAAAATGAAGTTCGGCATCTTCAGAACTTTGGAGATCATCGGTAATGTCAGGTTCTTTAGTTCTAAATGTTTTGCCTAGCATCCCGTCGTCACTTTCTCTAGCCTTAATATCGTAGTTAGGAACGCCTGAAGTTTCTTCTTTTAGGACAAACTGATCATCTTCTAAAACAAATATCGCCCCGAGGCCTATCTTGATAATATTTTCGATCGCATCTATAGCAACTTTGTAGATATCTTCTAAGTTGTCCTGTTTTTCCAATCGGGATGTAGCTTTCAAGAGCCCCTCGATCTTTTCTTTATTCTCTTTTAATCTTTGTTTATTTTTTTCTCTCTCTGTTATATCTAGAGCTATGTCTACAACTCCAATAACTTCATCTTTTTCATTTTTTATAGGAGTAGCTTTAATCAACCAATGTGTTCCCTTATACTCTCTCGACCCCTCCTGTTTTTTCCCTGTCTCAACTGCTTTTGCTACAGGGCATCCCTCACATGTATCCTCACAATCCCCCCATATCTCATAGCATTTTTTCCCTTGAAGGTTCTCTTGTTTTAGACCCGCTGTTTCGGCTGCGGCTCGATTTCCCCATTTTATGGTAAAATTGGTATCATAAAAGACGATCAACTCTTCAGTAGTTTCGAGTATCAGCGATTTCTCTTTCTGAGATTCTATCCGGTCCAGGGTTTCGTTTATATGAGAAGCTAAGATCTTTGCCATCTCTAAATCGAATTCATCAAAATGATTTTTCTCTTTTGAGGCCGCAACAAAAAGTCCCTTATCTCTAATAGGCACATTAATACCTGATTTCAAGCCGTGTTGAGTAGCACCGACTCCTTTTTCATTGGGAATATCTCTTGCTAAATAAGTTTCGTCGTTTTTATAAGACAGGGCCATCAAATTTTCCTCTTCTAATGAAAGCAAGTCTCCTTCCTCAAATGAACTCTGATCGGTTGACTGTTTTGCCTCTAGGCTTCCGTCATCTTCAATAAAAAGTACGCAAGTATAGAAACCCAATATCTTCTCAGCCGATCCTATGGCGAGTTCATAAACTTCTCGTTTTGTATTGCATCTAGCTAATTTTGTAGTAGCCTTATAGAGTTCTTTTGTTTTTTTCTCTCTCTCTTTTAATCTTTTTTGGTCTTCCATTTCCTTTGTGATATCAGTGATAAAGCCTTCTAAATCCTCGATCTCATCCTCCTCATTTCTGATCGCTTTTCCCTGCTCCCACACCCATCTTTCCTCTCCTTCCTTGGTGATTATCCGGTAATTTACATGGAACTGTTCATCCTCTTCTAATGATTCTGTGATCACTCTCCATACTCTTTCTCTATCTTCAGGATTGATTATTTCTGCCCATGCTAATTTTTTATTGTCAATAAATTCAGAAGGAACATACCCTGTGATCTCTGAACAACCTTCACTCAAATATCTCATAGTCCAATCTCTGTCTAATTCACACCGATAGACGATGCCCGGAACATTTTCTATCAGAGATGACAGACTTCTCTCACTATCCCCTAATTCTCCTTCCATATTCAAATCCCTTTAAGACTTCTCGATATAGTATTGATCATACCATCTCGATATAATATTAGTGTATTATCATCTCTCTACTATTATATGCCTTATCTACCAAGCACCAGATTGAACACTCTTATGAAATAAATAATTTACCCTCTTCCGGTAGTTCACAGGAATATATTTTAATCACTAATTTATTAACCAGAAGAACAGATGACAGATAGAACAAATTATATAGGTCTTGAAAAAGAGAAACTCGCTCATCTCTCTCTCCCTTTCGCCATCTTTGCAGCATCATTTGCAGCGATCTTTATCAGATTTTCCAATGTACATCCCATCGCAGTAGCATTTTATAGGATGTTATTTTCAAGCCTAATATTGTTGTTCTTCATACCATCTTATATAGAAGAGATCAAAGATTTATCTAGAAAAGAGTGGATTGTCATAATCACCACCGGTTTTTTCCTTGCCGTGCATTTTGCGGCTTGGATCTCTTCTTTGGGATATACTACTGTAGCTTCCTCAGTAATTTTAGTATCGGCTCACCCTCTTATAGTTTCCTGGATCGGAGGATGGTACCTGAAAGAAAGAGCTCCTAAGAAGATATATGTAGGGATAGGCATCGCTCTCATCGGACTTATCCTGATGGTGTACTCAGATCACTCTATCAGTGAATGGGCCCTTTTTGGCGACATCTTAGCGATATTAGGGATGTTAGCTATGGCGGGATATATACTCAGAGGAAGAAAAGTTAGACAGGACATGTCTCTAATCACATATGCTTTTTTGGTATATTTAACCAGTACTATATTTCTTGGATTCTTCTCCCTAGGGTTTTCCACTTTTTTTACTATATATCCCCCAAGAGAATACATCATCTTTTTAGCTCTAGCTATAATCCCAACGATGTTTGGTCACACAGTATACAATTGGGCTTTAAAATATGTTAGAGCCCGATTGGTTTCTATAAGTTTACTTGGTGAACCAATAGGATCATCGCTACTTGCCTTTATGCTACTGCACGAAATACCTCCTAGGTTGAGTATTTTAGGGGGTGTCATCACTCTTTTTGGAATCTATCTATGTACTAAATATAGTTGAGTGCTAGGTCACCGAGGTTGGTGCTCAGCTCACCACTGAGGGACCCAGATTCATCCTCGACCCCGCTATCCCTCGAGCATCGGTAGTCCAGGTGTCGGCTGCTCCCTTCCGGGCCTGGCCTGGTGAACCTGGCTAAGACAGAGGAGAACAACCTTCCGGTTGTCCTCCAAAGCACCTCCGATCCCGAAGGACGAGGTCTCATCGTCTGAATCTGGTTCAGCGGTGGGCTGATTACACCGCCCCCGGCGGTCACCCCCGCATATCGGCGTTTTCGATGTATAAGGGCACGCCGAACGCCCCGGTTAGACCTAGCAAGGATTAGTTACAAGGATGTAATATATAAATTCAATCCCCAACTCCTACTGGAAGTGTAAAAATGAAATAGAGGTATGAACCCCTTGTTAGCAAAGTTAAGGTGGGTAAGTTATTAATAGGGGAGATATTATGAACTGAACCACTATGAAGAAACCCCGTAAAATCAAAGATTACTGTCCGTCTTGTGACACCCATACTGAGATGGAGATAACTAGAGGTAAGAACAGACCAGGTAGTGAACTCCGAAAAGGTCAGAGAAGGTTCAGAAGGGTAACCTCCGGATACGGCGGATTCCCATGGTCAAAACCCTCTGGCGCTGGAAAGCCTGTAAAGCGAGTTTATCTAAAATACACATGTACAGAGTGCGGTAAAACATGGCAGAAGAAATGTCAGAGATCTGGAAGATTTGAATTTAAGGAGTGAACAGAGCTGATATCATGACGGAAAAAAAGAAATTTGTCAAGATAAAATGTTCGGACTGTGAAAACGAACAGATAACCTTTAAACATGTCTCCTCGGAAGTCGAGTGTATGGTCTGTGGAGCTCCTCTGGCAAAACCCACTGGTGGTTACTCTGAATTTAATGGAGAGATCATTGAAGAGCTAGGGGTATCAGAAGAGGGTGAATGATGGCGGAAAGCGAAGAATATGAATGGCCAAGCGAAGGAGAACTCGTCATATGTAATGTGAAGACTGTCAAGGATTTTGGTGCGTTCCTTGAGCCTGAAGAATACCAGGGAAAAGAAGGTTTCGTACACATCTCCGAAATTTCATCCGGATGGGTCAAAAGGATACAGGATCACATCCAAGAGGGGGAAAAAAGAGTATGCAAAGTACTGAGAGTGGATAAAGGAAAAGGTCATATCGATCTTTCACTCAAACAGGTTAACGACCATCAGAAAAGAGAAAAACTCCAAGCTTGGAAAAATCAGAAGAAAGCGGACAAGTTACTTAAAATCGTATCTGAAAGATACGGAAAAGAGCTTGGAGAATGCTATGAAGAATTTGGTTTCAAATTAAGTGATAGATTTGGAAGTCTTTACAAAGCGTTTGAGGAGGTCTCTTTGGACTCCGACATATTGGAGAAAAAAGGATTTGAAGGTGGGTGGATCGATCATTTCATAGATGTAGCACAGGAGAATAT
>JBMCEH010000024.1:0-11863 GCA_048620775.1 Candidatus Natronoplasma sp.
AGAAAGAGAGGAACTCGTTGAGAGCGATAATGACGTCCATGCGGGGGAATTTGAGACTTCCCTAGTTTTAGCGGTGAGAGAAGACATGGTGGATGAAAGGACGATCCCGGAAAAAGAATTTGATTTTCCTGACCCAAAGATGGAATTCGATCATGAACCGGAGTTCAATTACACCTGGAACACACATGATTTAACAAAAACCGGCGTGATAGGGGATGCAACAAAAGCCAGCAAAGAAAAAGGAGAGAAGTTATGGGAAGCCGGTATCGAAAGATTGAAGAAAAGATTAGAAACCGTTATTGATATATCTTACCCCTTCGAATAAGAGGGCAAGAGAAATGATGATAGAACCTCTCATAGCTATCCTAGCATTTATACCCGCGATGATAGCGAATTCCCTTGCGGTACTGTTCGGTGGAGGACCGCCTATCGACTCTAGGAGGACTTGGAAGGGCAAAAGGATACTTGGAGATGGAAAGACATGGAGAGGACTTTTCGGCGGTGGAATATCTGCGGGACTCGTAGGTATATCACTCCATTGTATATTATCTTCTTTTAACATCTATATTTATCCTTCACTTCCTGAAGGTCTCGTATTGATATTTACTCTATCATTCGGCTCACTTTTAGGTGATATAGGGGCGAGTTTCATAAAAAGGAGGAGAGGAATATCGAGAGGAGAAAATTCACCTATAATGGATAGATACGACTTCATAGTAGGAGCTTTTTTATTGGTAATTTTGATAAATAGAGTCTGGTTTTACGATACTTATGTCCATGGTTATGGATGGATCGGGACGATAATTATAATAATCGGTGTTCCTTTTTTGCACCGTGCGGTAAATATATTGGGATACAAACTAGATTTGAAAGAAGAACCTTGGTGAATGATGATGTTGAAAAAGATGTTAGAAGATTGTGGAGCGATAAAATACGGTGAATTTACTTTGACTTCTGGTAAAAAAAGTAATTATTATGTAGATATAAAACTAGCGAGTACTAGACCTGATGTTTTGAAAATAATAGCCTCAAAGATGGCAAGAGAAGTCGATGGAGAGATAATAGCTGGTATGGAATTAGGTGCGGTCCCACTAGCTTCTGCTGTGTCTTTGAAAAAAGATCTGCCTTTTCTCATGGTCAGGAAAGAGAGCAAGGCCCACGGCACTAAAGGTAGGATTGAAGGCACCTTGGAAAAAGGCGATGTAGTGACCGTCGTAGAGGACGTCACTACCACCGGGGGTTCGGCTGCAGAGACCGTAGAAATTTTAAGAGATGCTGGAGCGGAAGTGAACAGGGTTCTTGTCGTAGTAGACAGGAAAGAAGGTGCAGAAGAAAAATTGAAAGATATAAATGTTGAACTTGTCCCTCTGATAACTGCCGATGAATTAGTCGATAAATAACGAATGATATGCTTTTTTACATTTCCTTTAGCTTCCTATCGAATATCTCCCTCAGATATTTTATCGGAACGCTTCCCGCATAAAGTATGGTGTCATGGAAAAATTTCTCTTCAAAATCATCTCCCATCTTTTCTTTCACTTCTCCTTTTAGCTCTTTGATCATCTTTTTTCCGATAAGGTAGCTCAGCTGATAAGCGGGATTTTGAGTGTACCTTCTGACTTCTTTTTCCGCATCTTGCCGGTCCATCCCGACGGTCTCTACCATATAATTTACGGCCTCGCTGAAGGACATCTTCCCAGTACTCAGTTTGACATCAACGATAATCCTAGCGGCTCTCCAAACGATATCTTTAGATTGGATCAGCCTCGCTTCAGGTTTATCATCGAATCCATGATCTTTCATCATCTCCTCGCAATAATGTGCCCATCCCTCTACGGTCTCGGTAGCATGAGAAAATATTCGGAAAACATCGTCATTAGTGGTCGCTGCCGCTAGTTGCAGATGATGTCCTGGATATCCTTCGTGCACTGTAGTGTTTCTCACATCCCAGTATGAATAATTACCCAGATTACTTTTCTCCTGTGGAGGTGTGACCACATAGATTCCTTTTTTCGTCTCATCAAATTTTGCTGGTGATATGTACGCTGCGAAGGGTATTATGTTTCTCATGTATTCTGGCGTCTCCATGACCTCTATCTCTTCGCCATCCGGTATCGTCGCTATGTTTTTCTTTTCTATGAACTCTTTTGCGTCTTCTAGACCCTCCTCATACCATTTCAGCGCTTCTTTAAAGGTTTCTGGAGTCTCTGATTCTACCTTTTCTACAGCCTCTTTTACGTCCCCATCAGGATCGATCTTTTTGGCGTATTTTTCCATCTGACTTTTCGCCTTTCTTAGTAACTCTTCTCCAATCTCAAGAATCTCCTTTGAATTGTATCCCAGTTCTCTCTTTTCTAGCAGTTCTTCGAATTTTTCTTCACCGATGGTATAATCTTCATCAGCGTCTCGCTTTTCTTCTCTCAACCATTCGATATAGTCTTCTAATGCTTGATCAGCTTTATTCGTAGCTTCGCTGATCTCCTCCAACTTTTCTTTTTCCAGCCCCTTCTCTTTTGAAAGCATCTGAATCAGTTTGAAAAGCATAGGTAGTTGTTCTGCAGACTCGATCGCCATATCGATCCACAATCTTATCGGATTTTTCAATCTCGATTTTTCTTCCTCCAACATCCTCGGAACGTCTTCTATCCTTGAAATTATACTTTTTAATCTCTCTTCGAGGGGAGCGAACTCTCTTTTCAATAAGAGAAGAAGAGAAGCTCCGATGATATTTGGAGATTGGGGAGCCTGTTCCCACTGCCTGAGTTCTTTCAGGTTGAATAGATGGATTTCAAAAATATGCAGTCCTAGTTTTTTAGCGAATTCATTCTCTTCATCGAGTTTATCATCCTCGAAACTTCTAAGTTTTTCTAACCATTCTTCCATCAGTTCGATATCTTCTACATGCTTTTCTTCCGTAACTTCAGGTAGTCTGTGATCATGTTCATGGATTCCTAGATGCGTTGCGAGTATAGGACTCCTCTCTATAAAAGTATCAAAAACTTCTCTTTCGAATTCTTTAAATTCTTCGTCGACGTCCATTTTTATCTCCTTTGATTCGGATGCAAAAACTATTATTTAATATCTTTTAGCTTCTAAAGATATCTCACCATCTGGTATCCGTCTTCTCCGTCGGTGTAAAAATCTTCCAACAGATTAACGATCTGAAAACCTCTTTTCTGATAAAACTTGATAGCTTTTCTACTACCAGTTCTGACTTCTAAAACTATCTTGTTCGCTCCAATAGATAAAGCGATCTCAGTAAATCTTTCTAGCAGTTTGCTACCGATCCCGCGATTCCTATAAATCGGATGAACTGCTAACATCAGTACTCGAACACTCTTCGAGTCTAGAATGACACCACAGATGAATCCAGTCACGTCTCCATTGATTTCGTAAACTAGAAACCCCTCCCTCCATAGTTCCTTTATAGTAATGAATAGATTTCTATCATAAACCTCTTTCAACGATATGTCTGCAATGTTTTGGACTTCCTCTAGGTCCTCCTTCTTGAATCTTCTTATCAATGGCATCTCTATCATAGATTAAAGTGTAGACATAAATACCGTTTACCCCCTTTATCAAATTTATTTTTCCTAATTAACCTTATCATGAGAAAAATTATAGACGATTGTGCTAAACAAACACATAAATTTTCGAATATGAGCAAAAGATTTATTTACGATTGTATGCTTGTGCAAGTATACGAACGGGCATAGGATGCTAGACAAAGAGACTGTGACAAGACAGGCCATATATCAAACAAAGATGGACCAAAAGTCAGAGTCAGATCAGAAATCAAAAATGGGTCAAAAGATAGATACATTTTTGGAGTGTGTGGAAAGGGCAAAGGATTATGTAGAAGACGAAAGCGTAAGACAATGTTTCGAAAAGGTAAGAAGATTGAAAAGATATTCATAAAATTTCAAAAATCAAGATAATCAACCTCCCTTCTATTTTTATTTAAAAATTAACTTATGACCATCTGCTCATTCTCTGAAATAGCTCTTAAACCCTGAAGAACAGATTCTTTGCCTAGGCTACATCTTTCGATGGTCGGCGTTTTGTAGATGGTTCTTTCTTTGATCCTCTCTCTACCTTTCTCTACTAAAAGATCGAACTGGTTTAGACCCATTGATCCGCCGATCGATATGTGTGCTGGATCGTAAAGGTTGATCAGATTAGATATCGCATCGGCGTTGTGGTCTATCACTTTTTCCATCACGACATTCAATCTTTCGTTTCCCTTTCTGTATTCCTCGAAGAATGCTTTAGCATCCTTAAATCTTCTACCGGTTTCCTTCTCTGCAAGTTTAGGTATGTTTTTCCCAGAGCATAGTGCTTCCCAATGCCCTCTCTGCCCACAGCCACATTTTCCCTCATCGGAGATCTTCATGTGACCCACTTCGGCGAAATTATTACTTGCGCCCTTTATCAATGAACCATCTGCTATCACTCCAGCTCCGATCCCAGTGCTTAAAGTAAGATAGATCAGATTTTCAACAGAAGCTTTTCCGTAGGTGTATTCTCCGACAGCGGTAGCATTACAGTCGTTGATAAGAACTACACGATCGAAAAAATTTTCGAAGGGCTTCGAAACCTGTATTTTTTTCCTTGGAAGGTTTGGAGGATAAATGAAACCCTCTCTTTTGTCTATAGGCCCAGCAGCAGCTACTAATGCCTTCTCAAGATCAACTTTTTTTTATCAGATCTCTGAGCTCATTTTCTATATTTTGGAGGAAGTTAACCGTCTTTTTTTTCCTTATCACTTTAAAATCCCTGTCTAGTATGCCTATCAACGTTTTGGTAGCTCCCAAATCTACGCATAGGGTGGACATATATTGGGAATTGCTTTGTGGATTATAAGGTTTGTTTGGGAAAACGAGACTGAGATAGTATCCACTAGCAACGCAAGAAATAGAAATATTTGAAACAATGGATGGAGTATTAATGACATAGAGACTGACACAGAGAAATTAGATGACGATGAAAAATAGAGGCTGGAAAATATACCTAACTGATAGAAGAACAACTAAACGGTCAATTTTCGTAGTCTATATTTTTTAACCACTTGAGATATCCTTCACTCAGGCCGTGCTCTTCGGCACCTGATATTATCGTTTCAAGGTAATCCTTAGATGGTTTACAATCAGCTGTTGATTTGTGTTCTATGGGGCGGTTGACCAGGTAAGTTAGAACGGTTTTCCATCCATCAGCCTTTTTCACAGGTAGGTACTGTCTTCTGTACATTCCGACCTCCATATCATCCTCTACTTTTCTTCCTTCGTAAATATCTAAACTTTTCAGATTATCGTAAGATATAGTGTAAACTATTCCTTCAACTTTCTTTTTAGGATCTGGGATGATATCTCCCACGCCCCCGTTCCATGTGTTAGAATAAATGGTGAAGGCAAGTCTCCATCCTGGTAATTCTGCGATCGCAGTATCTTTTATAACGATCCCTCTCTCTTTCATCTGTTCTTTATTAAGATTACTGCCATAGGCGAAGTATTCTACGCTTTCGGACATCGTTAGGGTAATACGATACATCTTAAAATATCTTTTTGGATTATTTTTTCTTTTTCGTATGACAGATATTATTAAGGTAATGTCTTTTACAATAAACGATGAAGATTCTCCATCAGGATAAAAGAGAAGGTAAGATAAAAGTCCGGATAGATAACCTAGACGATCTCTGGCATCTGAAAAATATAATAAATCCAGAAGATGTTGTTTCGGCTATAACATACCGGAGAGAAGAGACACAGCGAGACAAGATACGCTCGGAGAGAGGAGAAAAGAAGAAGATGAGGCTCGATATCGAGATTGAGAAAGTAGAATTTCACGAATTCACGGATAGGTTGAGGATCTTAGGGGTGATAATCGAGGGGCCTCAAGATCACGGATCTTACCACACCTTGAACTTGACTGAAGGAGACGAACTGACTATACTCAAGGAATGGAAACAACACGAACTCGAGAGGTTGAAGGAGGCCGTAGACAGGAGCGAAGAACCTTTGATTACTTTTGTTGCCCTAGAAGAAGACGAGGCAACTATAGCTATAATGAGACAGTACGGAGTTAAAGAGATGGCGACCTTGTCCCCGAATAGAGGCGGAAAGATGTACGATTCGGAGAAGATGACTAGGAAAGAATTTTTTGAGGAGATAGTTAAAAAGCTGGAAACGATAATCGACCCTGGAGAACCTCTGGTTATTTTGGGACCAGGCTTTACAAAGGAAGATTTTTTTGAGTACTGTAAACGCAATAATACGGAATTGGTGAAGAATACTGAGGTGGTACCTGCTGGAGAGGGAGGAATGACCGGAGTCAACGAGGTGATCAAGAAGGGAAAGGAGAGAGGTACGTTGGACGGTCAGCGGATGTCTTACGAGAGCGAGATGGTGGAGGAACTATTGAAAGAGATAAAGAGCGATGGAGCATATTCGTATGGGATGGAAAATGTAGAAGAAGCGGTGAGGATAGGAGCTGTAGATTCGCTCCTAATACTAGATACTAGGGTTAGAGATGATGAAGGAGAGAACTTGATGAGGAAGACCGAGGACTTAGGTGGGGAAGTAATAGTGATAAGCAGCACTCATGAGGGCGGGGAGAAATTAGAGGCATTGGGGGGAGTCGGAGCTCTTCTTAGGTATAAAATCGAATGAATAGAGCTTGGTGAGAAACTGCGATAAGCTAGAGACAAAATAACGCACCCAAAATTAATTATACTTTCCCCAGCTTTCGATTTTGAGAAGATAAGGTGATGTTATGAGCGAAGATTGGCCAGAAAAACCTGTAAAAATAACAGATGAAGATTTTGACGAATTCGTAGGGAAATATGACGTGACTTTGGTCGATTTTTGGGCGGAATGGTGTGGTCCGTGTAAAAGGTTAACACCGATAATCCAAGAGTTGGCCGAAGAGATGCAGGGCGATGTAGCCTTTGGAAAACTGAACGTTGATAAGAATAAAGCTAAGAGTTCAGAATTTAGTGTATCCTCGATCCCAACCATGATAATATTTAGAGAAGGCGAGGTCGTCGATAAGATGGTCGGTGCACTACCTAAGGAGGAGATCAAGAAAAAACTTGATCAGTATATTTGAAGGGATGGACTGCAATTCAGAAACAGTATAGGATTTTTTCACTAGAGCCGATGGGGAGTATGTCTAATTTATACATCAAATCCAAAACAAATTGAAATATCATGATAAGATTTTTATCTTGTTGGCAAATTGGTTGGCTATGGACAAAAAGACGATAATCGTAGTTATAGGGTTGATATTAATCCTTGGAGGTATAGCATTAACTGTTATCACGGAGCCCGTCGATAGTGAAGGCTTGGAGGCTAGTTTTAGTATCTCAGAGATGAGTGAAGAAAAAAAGCCATACCTTTTGCAGGGTTTGATAGCTATCAGTATAGGAGTGATTACGGTTCTGGTAGCTCTTTTTAAGATGGTTTGACTTTTTGGAATAAAGTTATGTAGGAATTTCAAGTCGACGATAGAATACTCCGAGCGTCTGTCTAGACAGCTGATCGCTCGAATGACAACTTTTTCGGTAATAGGATTTTTATAAATCAAAATAGTTTCGGTATTTATGTACGAAAGGGTGATCGTGCCGACTGACGGATCGAAAATAGCCCAGAAAGGAATTTTGGAAGGGTTAAAAGTAGCTAAAGCTTTAGACATCCCCGCTTATTCTATCTACGTTCTAGATATGTCTGATTACGCTCGGTTCAATCAGACCGAGATTCGGCAGGGCGTGAAGAACAATATGAAAAAAGTGGCTGAAAAGGCTTTGAGGTGGGTCAGGAAAAGGGCCCACGATATAGGGGTGGAGATCACCACTGAAATGCTAGTGGGTGAACCCTACGAGCGGATCGTCATGGAGGCCGGTGAGAATGACGTGATATACATGAGCAGCCACGGTGCCTCTGGATTCAAAGAGATTCTGCTGGGAGGTACCACTGAAAGGGTGTTAAAAAACGCTGAATGTACTGTGGTTGTGGTAAAAGATGAGTAGATCGACTTTGGTTTTAAAATATAGTGGAAGTCGGATCATTAACTATAATTCGTGAAATTTGTTACCGATAACTACAATTCTTTTTTCATTCGACCGAAATCTACTTAACTACTTTTTCTTTTACCTGAATTGGTGGATGAGATGATGGTAAAAGTAGGAATAAACGGATATGGCACAGTGGGAAAGAGAGTGGCAGAGGCGGTAGACCAACAGGATGATATGGAAGTCATAGGCGTGGCTAAAAGGAGTCCAACTTACGAAGCCGAGATGGCTGTCGAAAAAGGATATCCCTTTTATGCCGCTTCTGACAAATATATGAACGGATTTGAGAAAAAGGGCATCCCAGTTGAAGGTATGCTTGAAGACCTTTTAGAGGAAGCCGACATAATAGTAGACGGGACGCCAAAAAAAGCAGGTTACAAACCGATGTATGAAAAGGCCGGAGTCAAAGCGATATGGCAGGGAGGAGAGGATCACGAACTGACAGGTTTATCTTTCAATTCCATGGCTAATTATGAAGAAGCTTATGGAGCCGACTATTTGAGAGTCGTCTCGTGTAATACAACAGGCCTTTTAAGAACGCTTTATCCTCTTCACCGCGACATAGGTATAGATAACTGCAAAGCTGTCATGATCAGAAGAGGTGCTGACCCCTGGGATACATCGAGAGGTCCTATAAATTCCATAAATCCTGTACTAGATATCCCTTCTCATCACGGGCCAGACGTTCAGAGTGTCATCCCGGAAATAAATATTCAGACCACTGCAGTCAAAGTACCTACGACTATTATGCATTTACACAGTAATATAGTAGAATTAGAAGAGGAGATAGACGGTGAAGATGTGATAGAGCTGTGGGATAAAACGCCTAGAATCAAATTCTTTAACGCTTCTCAGGGTGTAGATTCTACTGCAAAAGTTATGGAATATGCTAAGGACCGAGATAACTCTAGAGGAGATCTGAACGAGATAGCTGTGTGGGATGATGCGATAAAAGTTGAGGGGTCAACACTTTATTATTATCAGGCTATACACCAGGAGAGCGATATTGTGCCAGAAAACATCGACGCTATAAGAGCGATGACCGAGCTTGAAAAAGACCCTATGAAGAGTATCAGGCGTACTAATGAAGCCATGGGGATCGAGTAGTGAAATATATGTTGGTCTGCCCTTTAGACTACCGCTACGGTAGAAAGGAGATGAAGTCGGTCTTCAGCAAGGAGAACAAGACCGACAAGTTGTTGAAGGTTGAAGCAGCACTCGCGAGAGCGCACGCCGAACTAGAAAATATTCCTGAAGAGGCCGCTGAGATTATCACTGAAAACGCTACCAAACAGATCGTAGATTGGCAAGAGGTCGAGAGAGTGGAAAAAGAGGAAACTAAACATGACATAATGGCTCTGGTTAAAGTGTTGGGTGAGCATTGTGGTGACGCAGAAAAGTATATCCATCTGGGAGCGACCTCTAATGACATCATAGATACGGCCATGGCTCTACAGCTTAAAGAAGCGGTAGAGATATTGGGAAATGATCTTCGAGAGTTGAAGTCGACGCTTTCTGAAAGAGCCAAAGAGCACAAAGATACGGTCATGATAGGTAGGACTCACGGCCAACACGCTATACCTATGACCTTCGGCTTGAAGATGGCCGTCTACACTTCGGAGGTTCAGAGACATATAGAAAGATTAGAAGAAGCGAAAAATAGAATTTTGGTTGGAAAGATGAGCGGCGCTGTAGGAACAGGTGCGGCCTTTGGAGAAGATGCTAAGGAGATACAGGAACTCGTTATGAAAGATCTTGGGTTGAAAGTCGATAGAGCTACTGGTCAGATAGTAGGTAGAGATAGGTACGTTGAACTCATATCTTTAGCTGCCAATATTTCCGCTTCATTGGAAAAATTCTCTACTGAAGTGAGAAATCTCCAGCGCCCCGAAATAATGGAAGCTGCAGAAGCCTTCGAGACAGAAAAACAGGTCGGAAGCTCAACCATGGCTCACAAGAAGAATCCTATCTTAGCTGAAAATATATGTGGGTTAGCTAAGACATTGAGAGGTTTTGTTATGCCCACCTATCAGAACAATATACTATGGCACGAGCGAGACCTTACCAACTCTTCCTCGGAAAGGATCACAGTGGCTCATGTTCTTGTTCTTCTAGACGACATATTAAACAAGAGTGAAAAACTGTTTAAAAATCTAGAGGTTTTTCCAGAGAACATGAAAAAGAATATTCAAATGAGCAACGGGCTCGTGATGGCTGAACCGGTCATGATACATCTGACTGATAAGGGCATGAGCAGACAGGAGGCCCATGAATTGATTAGAGAAGTCTCTATGGAAGCAAGAGCAGAAGAAAAACCGTTCATGGGTAAGCTTTTGGAAAAAGAAGAAGTAACGAAACTGACTACAAAAGAGGAATTGGAAACAATTTTCGATCCTGAGCAGTACCTAGGCAGAGCAGAAGAGATAGTAGATGAGATCGTAGATTGATTGAATCAATCTTCTTTCATCTCTTTTTCTTTGCTATCTTCTACTCCCTCTATACTTTCTTCTTCCTCAGGCTCTTTTTCTAGTTTACCTTTTCTTAATTTTCTCTTCGTCGGTTTCAACCTTAACTGCCCATAAAGAAGTATTTCTATAGTGGTGGCTGAGAATAACTGTTTTTTGTAGAAATCCAAGGCCTTATCTCGTTTCAACTGAGCGTTTATCTGTACTCGTACCAATGCCTATCTCAACTCTTTGGTCTTTTCAATCTCCATTATTTCAGAAACAAGAAAAGGTAGTCGATCTGGATTTTCTATAGCTTCAGCTATAGGTGACCATTCTTCTTTCAGAGATTCAGTCCCCTCCTCGCCCATCAGGACCTCGACTAACTCTTTGGAGAATTCTTTATCTTTGATTTTCATCTTAGTTGTTCGTTGTATTTCTTCGTTCATCTAACAGAACAATTGTAACGGCATTAATTTAGTTTTGTCCTTTTTTCACGGAACGATTTTACCTGCTTCTAAGATACGCTTGGTCCGCTCGGGAAATCCTTTCTCATCTAGCTTTTTCTTCACATTCTTTATATCGTATTCTTTTCTCTTGAATTCTACTTCATCGTTTTCTAGTATGGCATAACTTGCTCTTACATCACCATCTCTAGGTTGACCAACACTGCCGGGATTGATGAATCTCTTCCCTTTGATTTTCCTTTCCATAGGTATATGTGTATGGCCCAAGAGTACAATATCCTGTTCTACTTCAGAGAAGTCGGTGAATTCTTCTTCTAGAGTATCAGGTTTAAGATATTTGTAGAGATCACCTTTAGAAGCGTGAGTGAAAAAGAAATCATCTTTCTCCTCTTCGAACGGTAAGTTTCTCAGATATTCCATAGATTCTTCACTCAAGAGGTCCTTTGTGATACTTCTCACTTCTTCGGAGAGATCTTTGATCTCATAGCTGCATCCGCAGTCCGCACCAGTCGCCACCGCATTATCGTGATTTCCTCGGATTACAACATCAGCTCTATGCAAAAGTTCTTTTATGCATTCTTCTGGCGAAGGCCCATAATCCACGATGTCACCCATGCAGTATAGGCGGTCGTATTTTTCTTCAGCAAGGACTTCTTTCAGTGCTTCGTAGTTTCCATGTATGTCCGAGATAAGTAAGGTTTTCATTAGGATCACTCTTTTCTTGTTAAGATAAGCGTGTTATAAAAGATTTGAGTGGTCAGACTCATTTCCTTTAGGAAGTCAACTCTGAAAAAAGATATATTAAAAAAAAAGGGTTTTTGAATTGATTTTTACTCTTCCTCTTCGTCTCTCCATGTACCGACATCAGTTTCTTCGACTTCGGTTTC
>JBMCEH010000025.1:0-11835 GCA_048620775.1 Candidatus Natronoplasma sp.
GTGAAACTCGTCTACTCTTTCGATCCCGCGCCTTCCTCCGGATTCATATCTGGTACTTGGCACGGTATTTTCGTATAATAGTACTGGCAGACTATCGTCGCCTATCGTTTCATTTCTAAAAGACCAGTAAATAATGGGGCATTGAGCATAACATATACCGGCCTTCGGAGTCTCGGTCATCTCGGCTAGCTTTTCTAAAGGTACCTCTCTAGTGATCTTTATCTCGTCTATTATTTCCTCCCACTCCTCCGGATTTCTAGTAACGGGTTCGGAAACGTAATAAGCCTCATTAGGTATACCTTCCATGTGTCCTGTCTTTACCCAAACATCGAAAGGCACCATCATTGATTCGATGACTTCTTGGAATCCTAGAGGTTTTAAAATCTCCTCAACGACGATATCCTCTAAGGTTTTCAGGATCTTCGCCGCTTCTGGTCTGTAGAACCATTTTCCTTTAGTGGGTCCTCTTTTTATCCAACCCTTTTCCTCCATCACTTCTGTCGGATCTTCTTCCCAACCCATCTCTTTTTCTTTAGATTTCCATATGAGCTCCCACATCTCTTCCTTTCCCTCGTAATATTGTGCCTCGATTTTTTCTTCCACTCTTTTTATGATCCGATCGACATAATTCTTCGAGAGCTGTTCCTCAGTCAGTCCAGATATGTTTATCTCACATCTTTTCCCGTCCATCTCGATATCATCTACGTAGGGAAGACTGATATCTTCCTTTGCCTCTCTATCCAGTTCAAATTGGATCTTGTATTGATCGATCTCTATCTCTCTAACGCCCACATGATATTCTCGGCCTAGTTCTTGATTGAGGGTTTTTTTCAACCTTAACACAGCGTCGTGAGCCCTGACGTACCTGTCAGAAACTATCTTCAGTGTCAAATAATTCTTTTCTATATAAGAATCCTTCACCTGTGCCCCTCCCTCCTCTACTTCAACAGGGAGACCGCGCCTTAAAAGATCATCGTTCGCTTTTGAGATAATACGCTCTACATCTTCTTTAGCATCTTCGATTTCATCACTGAAAGTCAAAGTGGTATCAAGTTCAAATCTCATATCGTTCAGAGCGATATCTGGAAGGAGGTATAAATATTTTTGATATGATCTTCATCTTTTTTGACTAGCTTGGTGCTATCCATTCGCCCTCTTCCTCATGGTCATATTCGAAGGAGATGTTATCTCTTTCAACATCGGAGGTGAATTGTAATGTTTTATCCTCATCCCTTAATTCGTTTACCTCATCATCATCCAATTCAAATATAAGGTTTCCCTCTTCCGTCTCACCGATCTCTATATCAAAGGTTGTACTAGACCTAATTGTTCCGTCTTCACTTTCCATCGTGGTGTTGATTGAAATATTGCCCCCTTCTTCAAAAAAGGCGGTCTCTTGAGTTTCGATATAGTATGGGATCTCCAGATGCTCTTCAACCTCATCCAACTCGGCTTCATCGCCCTCTATCTCATACTCAACCAGCATCGCTTTGGAATGAACGCTGTCATGGTCACAATCGAATGAGACATCTCCTTCCGAAGAGGTGATATCAGAATAAAACTCGATAGTTTGATCTTCTGTAAGCAGTTCCTCAACATCATCCTCATCTAATCCGAACCTAAGATATCCATCTTTATCCTCACCGATCTCAAAATCAATATGATCGTTAGAGGTGATATTTACATAATCGGTCATGGTGGTGTCGATCTCGACAACTCCTGAGATAAACTCATTATCATTCGTAATTATCTCATAGGGTGTTTTTAAAACATAATCTGAATTATCATCATCTCCTGCTTCTTCTAGAGTGGCGTTATCTTCATCTACCTCGAAGTCTTCCAACATCGCCGGAGATTCGATAGATCGATCATGATATTCTTCGAATGATATATCATCATCAAGGGTAATATCTGAAGAAAATTCGATATTTTGCTCTTCCGTAAGCAGTTCCTCCGAATCGTTCTCATCCAATCCAAAGGTAAAGTTGCCTTCTTTATTATCGCCGATATCCAACATAATAGAGTCACTGGAAGTGATTTCTCCATCAAAACTTTCCATGTTTGTCTCGAGAAGGACCTCACCTGAGAGGAATTCATTTTCGTTAGTTTCGATTTCGTAGGGTATCTTTAAAACATGATCTGCATCATCTGCTTCCTCTGCTTTTTCTAACGTAGCGTTCTGATCCTCTACGTCATAGCCCTCCAGAACCGGTTCATATACAAAAGTTTCTCTCAACTGTTCTGAGACCGCAGTTACAGGAAAATCCACCACTATCTGTAAGAGGGGTACGTGTATTTCCGTAACTGCCTCTAATTCGCCTTCCTCCTCTAAAAGATAATCCTGGATTTTTTCGATGTTATCTTCATCCTCATTTTCGATAGGCATGGAGATGGTAGTGACGCCGCCACCATGAATAGTTCTATGATGTATCGCTCCACTATCGAATTCGATATCTTCCTGTTCTAAGTCCGCTGGCTCTATCATCAAATCGTATTCCAATCTTTCGATTTGGACATCTGTAGGTGTGGGATTTCTGATATCGATATTGAGTTCTACCTCTATTTTAGTTATATTATCTGATCCTTCTTCAATTTCAGTCGTGTACTCACTAACATACACATCTTCCACTTCGATCTTTTCTGCAGCTTCCATGAGCATATAACCCTCATATAAAAAAAGAGGCAACAGAAGTATGACAACTAGAATCGGGGGAACACTTCCTTCTCCATCTATTATCCGTTGCAAGTTCTAACCCTGATGATGATAATTATGCATCCTATTAACACTTTTCCCTTTCTACTAAATGCTCACATCGATTTTTTTTCGAAACATTTAATATCACAGCTCTCATTATATGTATCGGTCGAAAGCCATGGAAGATTATGAAGGGTTTGGGGCTTCCGAAGTATTGGTCAAAAATGTGATGTCGGAGAATCCTCTTATAATCAAGGAAGACGAGAAGATAAAAAGGGCCGCTAATCTTATGAGCGAAGCCAAGACAGGTAGTCTCGTTGTACTCGACAGCCAGGGGGAACTGTCAGGGATCCTGACGGAGATGGATATAGTGGATGATCTCGTTTCTCAGGGACTAGATGCCGATGAAGTATTGGTAAAAGATATAATGTCTTCTCCAGTACATACCATCGAGAGCAGTATGCCGATACAGGAGGCCGCGAAGACTATGGCCGACCTTAAGATCAGAAGACTCCCTGTAGTAGAGGGAGAAGAGATGGTAGGGATAATAACTGAAAACGATATATTGGAGATATCACCGACCCTGATCGATATAACCAGGGAGTACAAAAAGATCAGAGACCCAGGTGATGATCGGGAGTACCGAGAAACGTACACAAGAGAGACCTCTGGGTACTGCGAGAGCTGTGGAGTCTATTCTGAACAACTCACATTGGAGAACGGTCGTCTGCTTTGTCCTGAATGTGAATGATCTCTTTTAAGAAATCAACCTCAAAATTAAATAGTTGCCTCTTTTATCCTCATCTTAAAGAGAAAGTGAAATACGGATACTCGAGCTGAAATTGAGTGATAATGATGAAAGAAGAGCTCAAAAAAGTTCTCGGAGGTCTCAAAGATGAGGACGTACTCGGCGTTGCTCTAGTCGATAAGAAAGGAAACCTTATAGAATCTGATTTACCACCTGCAGTTCACGATGAAACGTTCGGTATGATGAGTGCCACCATCATGGGGGCCTCCTCTCGGGCAAGTCCGAAGTTGAGTGAAGGAGGTGTGAAAAGGAGCATCGTTCATTCACAAGAAGGTAATATAATCTTGAGCAATACCGACAAAAATATGATCCTCTCGGTACTGATCGATGGGTCTAGCGATATAGATACTTACACCGAAAAAGTGGATGCGGCCGTAAAAGAGATAAAAAAGCTTTTCTAATCCTCTAAGGTCTCGATTATCCATCTCAACGCTTTTTCAGAAGTCTGTTCCTTGACATTAGCTCTATTTCCAGAGAAATGAAAAGATCTGCTTTCTGTTCCCTTTTCAGTCGAAAGTCCTAGATGAACTGTGCCGACTGGTTTTTCTTCACTGCCTCCTCCTGGGCCTGCAATGCCCGTAGATGCGATACCGATTTTCGTACCTCTATCTTCTCTTACGCCTTCGGCCATCTGTCTAGCTACCTCAGGACTCACCGCCCCTTTTTCCTCGATCAATCCTTTATCTACGCCGAGTAGGTCTATCTTCGCCTCGTTGCTGTACGTCACAAATCCGGCCTCAAAATAGTTGGACGATCCGGGGACAGATGTTAACCTGTTAGCTATGAGTCCTCCTGTACAGGATTCAGCCACAGAGATCGTTTTATCTTTTTTCGTTAGTAGATGCGCCGCTTTCTTCTCACTTTCAGAATCTATATCGATCTCGGGTTCAACTCTGTGTTTCATATCTATATCACCCAAATATTCGGCTACTTCTTCTGGAACCAGGTCTTTCCATTCTCTATCGTCTCTTATCCTTTCTCTTATCTCGGTTCCAGATAATTTTTTTCTCTCTACCTGGTCTATAGTTCCGGTCTCGTGACCGATCTTATCGAATAGATCTAAAACCACTTCAGAGTTCCCATAGACCTTTTCGAAACCCGGTAGTATGGATTCCACGTAATAAGGCCAAGCGGGATGACAGTTAAGATCTGGGATAGGATATACTTCCACCCTTTTTATCTTTCTACTTTCGATAACTCTCTTTATCATGGTTATCCTTTCTCCCCCGGAGAGAGGATTCGCTGTGGTTCTTTCCTCCTGGGCGCTCCCTATACCTATTATCAGAGAATCGCACTCTCCCAAGATCTGCTTGACCGCTTCGAGATGCCCTCGATGGAAAGGTTGGAATCTTCCGATGAAAAGACCTTTCATGGTATTGGAAGTTAAAAACCGATTATAAATATTGTGCTGAAGATCTGTGAACTCTTTTGCAGCTCAGGAAAGAACCATCCTTTATTCGTATAGATCTAAATAGTCATAGGTACAAGTTCCGAGTGGGAAAGAAATAAATTTCACTTCAACATACATAGTAAGGATGGCAGAAGACGATACCTCTTACATGGAATATTGTTTTGAGTGCGGCAAAGAACTGGATAAAAACAATATTGATAAATCTAAAATTTTCGCCTGTGAGGATCGGAAATTCAGGATATGTGAAGAGTGTTATTATTCGATAGTCCAATCTTATCTAAAAGGGAGAATCTCTAGACTTAAATCATCTAATATATCCTGATAATCAACCCACCGCTTACAATGCAATCCGAGATAAACAAAACAACAAACCCTACCGTCTTGGATCTTCTGCGATCATCATAAATCCAGCTAAAACACCAATACCTTTACCAACAAATTTTTTGCCGGGTTCCTGTTAAGATAGATTTAAATACTAGCAGGGCTTTGATATAACACGGTGATACAATTTTCCTTCATACAACGGAAAGTTGGAGAAGGAAGGGTTGAATGTTGATCTCGCTTAGGTAGTTTGACTAGTATGTCTTCTAGACCAACCTAACTTACCTACGGGGTAACTCAATTATACCGATATATTGAAAGGAGGTAGAAAATATGAAAATAATCGATGAAAAAAATATCGGAGATACTGCCGATGAAGAAATAGAATTGATAAGGAAAAGAGTTTTCGAAGGACCTAATGTTCATGCGCTGTTCCCTGTTATCGAGGCTTACGTGGATCTTGGAGATTGGGTGGAGACTCCCTCTAACGAGGGGTTCGCTAAAAAGCTGGTGCATCTCTTACCAGAGTTGAAAAAACACACCTGCTCCAGAGGTTACGAGGGAGGATTCGTAGAGAGATTGGAAGAAGGCACTTACCCCGCTCATATAGTGGAACACGTTGCTCTATCCATCCAAAACATCGTAGGATCTGACGTTTCCTTTGGAAAGAGTAGGAGGGATGAAGGTAGTATTTATAAGATCATAATGTCTTACGACTACCCCTCTTTGGCTTCTTTAGCACTGGAAAGATCAGTGAAGTTAGTAAATAAATTATTAGCTGGAGAGGAGAATTTAGGAGGTTTTGTTGATAATATCTTAGAGGATGCTGAAGAGGTTTTCCTAAAAGAGAAGATAGGTCCAAGCACTAATGCCATTTTGGAAGCGGCAAGAGAAAAAGACATACCATACAAGAGAGCTGATGAAGATTACAGCCTATTCTCCCTTGGCTGGGGAAAGAACCGGAAGCTTATATGGGGACCTGAGACCTCAGAGACATCTTTGATAGGGACCGAGATAGCACAGGAGAAAGACATCTGCAAAGATTTTCTGTATAATCACGGTCTCCCGGTACCGAGAGGAAAAGTGTCGACTTCCCTCAAAGAGGCGTTGGATATAGCGGAATATATCGGATATCCTGTGGTTATAAAACCGGTGAGTGGAAATCATGGGGAAGGTGTTTTCGTAAATCTCAAAAATCCAGATGAACTGGCAGAGGCTTATTCACTGGTCAAAGAATACGATGATTATCAGCTAGTTGAAAAATACTTGAAAGGAGACGATTATAGAGCTTTATTGGTCAATAACGAAGTTGTAGCTTTAGCCAAGAAGATACCCGCTCATGTGGATGGCGACGGTTCCTCCACCATAAAGGAACTCATTGAATTGGTGAATCAAGATCCAAAGAGAGGAGATGAACACGATAACATATTGACCAAGATCAAACTCAATGAAGAGGTCATGATGAACCTTGAGCGTAAAGGTTTGAGCCTTGATCATATACCAAAAAAAGGTGAAACGGTGCAGTTGACCGAGACATCTAATTTGAGCACTGGCGGAACAGCAGTGGATCGGACCGATGAAATGCATCCGACTTTGAAGAATATACTAGAAAGGACCAGCAAGATCGTGGATCTTGACCTGATGGGTGTAGATTTTATAGCGGATGATATCTCAAAACCTGTACATGAGTTGAACTGGGGGATCATCGAGATCAACGCAAGTCCAGGCTTGAGGATGCATATATCTCCCTCATCGGGTGAACCTCGACCCGTCGGTAAAAAAATAATCGATCATCTTTACCCTTCAGGCGAGGGTAGAATTCCATTAGTGGCGATAACTGGAACCAACGGTAAAACCACAACTTCAAGGCTGGTCGAATGGCTCGGCAGGAATCAGGGTCATCATACCGGTCTCGCAGTAACTGGTGGTATATGGTCGAACGGCATGAAGATTGCCGAAGGTGATACCACAGGTCCGTGGAGTGCAAACCTTGTTCTTCAGGATCCTGAGGTGGACTACGCGGTTCTAGAGACAGCTAGGGGAGGCATGCTCAAAAGAGGACTGGGCTTTGACAAGTGTTCGGTCAGCGTGGTTTTGAACATCCGTGAAGACCACATAGGGTCGAACGGTGTTGAAGATCGAGATGACATATTTTGGGTCAAGTCTCTTCTTGTCGAGGTAACCGACAAAGAGGGCTACAGCGTGATCAACGGTAACGATGATTATGCGGAACAGCTGATCGAAAAGGCTAACGGGACGCCTATCCTCTTCGGCGTGGAGAAAAATCAACTGATAGAAGAGCATATAGAGAACGGAGGAGAGGCCTTTGTTCGAGAAGGAGATGAGCTCGTGGCTTATCTTGAGGAGAGTGTGAAAAACATAGCGAACGTGAAAGACTTACCGTTCTTGAGAGGAGGGGTTAAAATGCTCGTGGAGAACACTTTAGCAGCGATGGCCGCCGGATACGCAAGCGGATTGGAAGTTGATAGATTCAAGAACGCATTGTCAAAATTCAATACGGACGAATGTACTACTCCGGGTCGTTTGAACGTCTTCGAAGTTGAAGACAGAAACATAGTGGTGGACTACGCCCACAACCCTGATGGATTGAGAAACTTGAGTGAATTTTCTGATCATATCTCCGACGGGAACAGGAAAATACTGGTGTTTACGGGTCTTGGTGATAGGACGGATAAAGATCTATTGGAGAATGGAGAGATCGCAGGAGAACGATTTGACGAACTCGTCTTCACTGAAAAAGACGACCTGATAAGGGGCAGAGATCCAGGGGAGATAATGTCTCTTCTGAAAGAAGGTGCTTTGAAGATGAACAACGAACCAGTTACGATCCAAGATCCTATGAAAGCGATCTCCTATGCGTTAGGAGAGAGCAAACCCGGAGATGCGGTGGTCTGTGCAAATCTTGATATAACCTCTGAACACCTCGCCGAAGTTTTTGGCACCTCAGACGAGCTCTGGGATAAAGAAAGAGATGAGATAAAAAACTGCAAGATAGACCTGACATCGACTCTAACAACGACTGGTGAAAATGACACCGTGGTTGAGTGAACTATTGTAGAACCCCCAAAAACCTTTTTCCATTAACAATTATTTTCCGGAAATATCGGTTTTTTATCCTTCAGATCGTACTCGCACCCGTTGGATAGAATATGAACGGTGATACCCTCAGCGTGGAGAGGAGTGTCCGGACTGATCTCAGATATATTAGTATGTTTTATGCTCTGACCATCGACTATCATTATATTTCTGCTTCCCACGACTTTGAAATCATCATATTCAAAATCCCAGATTGCAGCAGTATCTTCTCCTAGGCCTATACCTAGAGTTATGGGGTTTTCTACAACTACGTGTACAAGCCGTGGGAACCGCCCTCTAGCTGTGAAATGTGTATCGATCACCGTTTTTGATAAAAAATGCAGTCCGTGGGTGAGTTCTATCACGCCTGCCATGAGTGCATTTTTACTTTCCCCATAAGCTATCATTAGATCTGTCATGCAGACAGCGCCTGCACTCGTACCGCCTACAGGATGCCCTCTGATGTGTTTTCTCCTGATCTCTTCGGTTAGAGCACTACCTCCAAGAATGGTGGTTATCCTCAGCTGGTTCCCGCCTGAGAAAAAGTACGCATCAGCCTCCATAGCTTTTTCTATCATGCTTTCGCTGTTCGCTTCATCTCTTGTCTCTGGATTTAGCCTTATCGGTTCAACACCCATCTTTTCGAAAACCTCTGAATATCTATCGAGTGTTTTCTCGGGTCTTTGACTCGCAGTTGGAAGAATTCCAATGGTAGGTTCATCTCTACATCTACTTTTAACTATATCGATGAACTCGTTCAAAATAGCACCGTCTACGGACAGATCCATCTTGCCTCCAACGGTTATCATCGGACCTTTGACCATTTTTTTGAACACCGATTTTAGGATTGAATTATATAACTTCCGTATAAATCTTCCTATCTCATATGAACCTGTGAAGATGATAAATGTAATATCAGGGTTCGCTGGGCTTTGCTATCACTTCTTTGACTTCCATGTCGAAAAACTTTCTACTGTTCTTTCCTTCTATCAGGAGGACAGTATCTGCTCCGTAACCAGTTCCAGCTATAGCTAAAACAGGTTTTGGAGGAATCAAACCTGCATCTGTAGCCATGGAGACTATTTCTACGCACACTTTAGTACCTTGACCGAAGAGGCGTAAAGTGTCAGCTATTATCGTGGGAGTCATTACAGATCCTTTTTCCTTCCGATAATAGTCGTTCCAAGAGTGGAAGGGCATCGGCCCTGTAAAGATTTTGATACCGATTTCTTCCATCTTTTTTCTGTTCTCCTCTTTTAGTTCCTGCTCTCTCTCGTTCCTGAAACCTGTGGAGTGGGTGACTGCTACTATATTCTTGTCCTCGCTGAAAATATTTCCAACCTTGACTCCTGTTTCTCCGCGGGTGGTCGCGACAACGATGTTATCGATGTTGTTCTTTTCAGTGTAGTCTTTCGCTATCTGGAGAACTTCCTCCGTATCTAAATCGGTCGTATCTATCATACTTTCACCTGTTTTAGAAAATAGTTTGTGGTTTAAGGTTTTTACGAGAACTGTGTTATTTCATGTTAGATACTCACCAAAACCTTCGGTTCTGAGCTTTTCGCTCACATCAGAGATCTTGATATCTAACTCAAAATCACACTTCAGGAGATGGAGATTCAGTAAAGGTATGAATTTGAATACTTTTATTGTCAGGAGTTCAACATTTTTGACCTCGACAGAAAGATCAAACTCGATATCCTCTGATTTAGAGGAGACCCTGAACTTTTGAGGAATCGTTTCTTTCTTATTGTAATTCATATCGAATTCTTCTATCAGATGTGTCTCATCATCTAGGCTTAAAAGGACGTATCCTTGACCAGTTTTTCTCGATTCGAAGAGAGCAAATGAAAGATCTTTTTCACCTAGTTGATCTACAAATCTGAACCAAACCCAGGGATTTTTAGCCGGTTTCCAATGTCCCAGATTACTGTCATAATATCCATATCCTTTGATATCTATCGTTTTGTTCATGATATCGATCGAGCCTTTAACCTCAGCGTTGTTACAGAAGATCTCCCAATCCATCCATCTCTTTTTCTTATGGTCCTTGAAGATCTCCAATCTTTTTCCTTTTGCTCTACATCTGAAGATCAGATCCCAATCGATCTTTTCAGAAGTACCCGAGACTGACCAGGTATCGTCTTTTCTTTGGATAATACAATTCCCGAAGATCCACTTTTTGTTACCCGAAACGTTCGAATTGTTTTTATCCACCTCGAACATCCCTACTTCTTTTCCCCCATCGTGGTAAACAGCGTAAGATATTATATGCTTTCTCAATCCTAGGATATTACTAGGATTTCCTACGGAATAACAAAAAAAGCCCTTAGCTTGAGAAGAATCAAAAGAAAAGTACTTCCATTCGAGATATCTCCAATCTTTTAAATTCCCTAAAAGTTCAGATTTGTATCTCCAATCGTCATCCTTTTTTTCCTGAACCATGTTTTGCTCTTATTATCAATCATAATCCTGATATAAAAAACTACTTTACGCAATGGATCTTCAGATATTCTACCATCGAACTTCCATATGAGAGTTTAGTAGTTCTTATATTCTCTAAAAATGTTGGTAGATCGATCCCTCTCTTTTTGAGATGTTCCTCCATTTTTATCTTCAGTAGAGGAAATTTTTCTATATACTCAAATATATTCAACAGTAATTTTGATCCGTGTGTGAGATACTTGATGTTTTTATCCGTGATATCATCGATATTTGGTCGTCTATCGAATGTATCATTTATCATATCTAGATATTTCTCTCTTGTGAAGAATTCCTCTGCATTCAGCATGTTTCTATAGTCTTCCATGATCTTGTTTTGAGGTGCACTAGATTTTTTGGTTATGTCTCCGATTACCAATGTCCCTTTTTCTTTCAGCACTCTATGTGTCTCTTTGATGAAAGTTCTTTTATCGTAAAAGTGAAAAGCAGCTTCACAGGAATATACGCAGGAAAAATATCGCTCTGGGAAGGGGAGTTTTTCAGCGACGCCCTGGATTACGTTTATCTCCTGATCCTTGTTCTCACTTTTTATCAGCTTTCTTGCATGCGCGAGATTATTAGTTGAGGGCTCTTAGTTGAGGGCTCTATTCCCACTATTTTTGCGTTCGTTAATTCATTCAATAACACCAACTCTCCTCCTTTACCCGCTCCGATGACCAAAATATTTTTTATCTTTTGATCTGAAACAGGTTCGATCATCTCTCGAGTCAATCTTTTTGAGGATATACCAGGCGACAAAAACCAGTACTCGAAAAAAGAGTCGGCATAACCGATATTGAGAAAGTATTCTAGGCCTAACAATCTATTCATCAATTCTATTCCTCTTATTATATCTCTCCCTTCGCCTTTTTCCGGGGAATACATGGGAAGATTTTCTTTTGTATCATAGATATTTTTGTTTATCACTAAGACTACCGAGTGACTATTTGGGTTTATAAAATCTTCGAAATCCTCTATTTTACGAACGCCTCTACTGAGTTTACGAACAATAAACTTTTATAT
>JBMCEH010000026.1:0-11746 GCA_048620775.1 Candidatus Natronoplasma sp.
GTATAGAGGTTATCGAAGGTGAATTAGGTGAGAGGGAATATGAACCTTTCACTCCAGGAAGTTACTATCATCCAGCAAGGTACGATAAGGAGGTCAATGAAAGCGGAACCTATCACGTGATAGTTTACAACGAGAAAGAAACTGGAGGCAAATACGGGCTCGCTGTAGGTTACGAGGAAACTTGGGGGCCGATCGAGTGGTTCCGGCTGCCTATAGACGTGATCAAGATCCGTATCTGGGAAGGACAGTCACTCGCCCAGATATTTGCCCCTATGGTCTCTGTATTGGCTATAGGTTTTGCCTGGACTGGCTGGAAGTACCGCAAGAGCGGAAAAAGACCGGATAAGGGAAAAGAATGGGGTCTTCTCACATCTGCTCTTCTTTACATCGGCAGTGGAGCGATGTTGATTATGCAGATGATCATCGCATCAGTTAGATCGAATCCTGGTCTAGCTGTTATAGTAACGACCATATTCGCTTTGATACCATTGATACTCGGTTATAAACTCTGGCAGAAATCGTTAGATTTTAAGAAACCCAACAGATGGAGTAGAATAAAAGTGATAATTTACGGCGTAGTAGGCTTCTTCGTCTGGGCAGGCATCATAATAGGCCCTGTTATCGCCATAATTTCGGGCCTTCTGCCTTCAAAAGATGTTTGAAACTCACTCTATTCCCTCTCAGATCTAAATCTTCTTTTGTTTTCATAGGGACGGACAAATCTCTGATAGTCCTCTTCAGGAATTTCTTCGAGATCCTCTCTACAAACGGCTCTAGTTTCACGCCTTTTCCCCATAAGCTATCCAAATCAGCTCTAAATCGTCTTCGCCTTCTTCTTTTTTAACAATATGCTCTTTATTGGGAGGTACATGCACCGACATATTCTTCTCAAGTTCGATCTCTTCTCCATCCACCAAAGCTTTACCGCTTCCACTGATAACAGTAAACACTTGATTCCACGGATCGAGTTCATCTTCATTTATCTGCTCTCCTTTTTGTATAGTATAATAGGCAGACCTTATTCCGTGTCCGTAAGCTATCGGTACGGCGTTGCCTCCATGGACTTTTCTAGAATGTTTTCTCCCTAATTTCGTTAAGGTAGGATAATCCTTACTGAAGAAATGTGTCAAAAAGTGATACATCATCTGAAAAATCTCTTCATCTAGTTGTTTTCCTTCAGGTAAACGGAAGTCGAGAGGCGCAGGTTCAGACATCGATGATCTACCTGCAGCGGTCATCCCATTCCATTCTCCTGAAATAAGCTTATCAAAAGTGTTTTCTGACATGACTAGACCTAGATCTCCTGTATTATCCACAACGGTTTCTTTTACTTCAACTTCACTCTCTCCCAAACTAACCAAAAATCTATCATCTTCACCTATCAGAAGATGTATATCCCCCTTCAAATCGGATGGTTTCTTTTTCTGATAGCACTCAGCCATCTTTTTCAGATCTTCTAACATGGTCTTCATATGTCTATCAAACCTATATATACACTTCTTAAGATAGCTCCGTAACCATATCCTCTAACGAATCTAGCACTTCCTTCTCTCCTACCCCGGGTAAGTAACCCTTATGTTTAGATCCTTCTAAGTAGGTGTCATATATGAAACCTTTTTTAGCCAGCTTTTTGTTTACTGATCCAAAGACGTAATGCCATGCCTGTATAAAGAACTCATCAAACGGAACTCCATTTTTCATGGGCATCGTTTCTTTCAGATCCTCTTTCAAACCTTCCCAATTATCGTCAAGCCAATTTTTCAGCACTGGAACGAAGGGTTCTATACAGTCTGATATAATATCAACATCTTCTTCTGTAAAGTATGGTATCGAAAGGTAATAAGTCCCTTCTTCCTCTTCTAAATAATGGAGTTTCTCCAATAAGGAGATATGTTTTTTAGAGGATGGATTCCCTATCGATTCTTCAAGTTCCTCCGCATTTATACCATCTTTACCGACCAAGCTTATGATCTCAGCTAATTCCGAAGCCAGATCTTTTCTCTTTTGAAATAGGAGAGACCTGTACTCTTCTCCACCCGGAAAGTCAAAATCATGGAAACGATGCAGTATATCGGGGAGCGTATCCCTTTTAGTATCGGAGTGATGATCCCCAAAAGTTTGGAATATATAATCCATATCGGGGATCATATGTCCTCCCCAATATATCTCCTTCAACATCCCTTCATCCTGCTTCTCTCCCCAGAGGACGTATTCGTTTCCGCCAGGCTGAGGTTTTAAATTGTTAGCTATATCCCATTCTCTGAAAAAGGTCAAAGAACCCCAATCCAAGAAATAGCATCCGATTATGAAGAACGCTAGTTTTTCTTTTTCAACTCTATCGTTTTCATATCTAGAAAGTGCCGTCGCTATTGTTTCTTCTTTCGAGATTATCTTTTCAACCAGATACTCCACATAATCTTCACAGACATCAAACATCAACTCGTTGTCTTTTTCGTCCAAAAAGGTGAAATTTACATAGACCTTCCCTTCTCTTTCTTTCAGAGTTCCGAGCCTCAGTAATTTTTCAATTTCTTCTTCCAACTCTTTGTATTCAGAAAAAAGTTCCTCTTCTTCTTTCGGCTCTCTGTTCAACTCATAGATTAACTCTTTAACGCCCTCTTTTTTCAGCGTAACCAACGGGTTGTCTTCAGCAGAGGTGTTGTGCCAATCTAGATCGCCACATATACCGAATTGGATATCAGTCATGATCCTGAAAAATTTGATCGTGATATAAATTTTACCCGAACCTTTCATCAGACCTAAAATCTCGACCCCGTTGATTTTAAATACACGATATCGAATCCACGATTAGGAAGATAATATGTCGGGATATTGGAAAAAACTTTTGGAGATAGATTTAAGCACTGGTGAAATTGAAGAGAAAGAGCTGTCTGATGACTTTCTGAGAAAATATATCGGTGGAGCAGGGTTCACTACAAAGATCATTTTTGATGAACTTGAACCAGATATAGATCCACTAGATTCAGAGAACGTTCTTGCTGTCGCACCTGGAACTCTCGTTGGACCAAAAATTCCAACAGCTTCTAAGACCACCATCGGCTTCAAAGCACCTCAAACAGGCGGATATGGAAAGACCGTTGTGGGAGCTAAGATGGGCGATCAGTTGAAAAAAGCTGGATACGATGCTTTGGTAGTGAAGGGTAAAGCTGAGAAACCTTCCATGATAGTTATTGAAGATGATGAGATTTCAATCCAGGATGCAGAGCATCTGTGGGGTCTAGATACGAGAGATACCGATGAAAAGATCAAGGAAAAACACGAAAATTTTGCTACCGCCGTCATAGGACCTGCAGGAGAGAACCTCTCCAAGATATCTGAAATAGAATGTGAAGACCGCCAGGCCGGAAAAGGGGGCGGAGGAGCCGTGATGGGCTCTAAAAATTTGAAGGCTATAGCAGTTAAAGGTAGGAAGGATATACCGGTCTATAACCAGGAAGAGCTCGATGAACTCAACAGTAAATGGCGTAAGATAACTACAGGTGAAGGAGAGACCGCGGACGAAAGTTTCGATCCGCAGGATCAGATGGATTACGGAACCGGTGAAGCAATGACCGCAAAGAATGAAGTGTTCGGGTGCTTCCCGACGCGAAATTGGCAGGCCGGATATTTCAAGAGAGCCTATGATAACCTTGAAGATCAAGATGACAGGATAGAACTCAATCCTAGGTATTGGACTGCAGTATATAGAAATGGAAGAAGACCATGTCCTTATTGTACTAAACCGTGTAGTCAGTATTTTGTCGCTGAAGATACACCGTACGGTGACATAGAAGTAGATGGTCCTGAATACGAGACTCAGTATTCATTAGGCGGCGCATGTGAAGTAGATGATATAGAAGCTGTAGCTAAAGCAAACGAGATATGCGATACTTTAGGACTTGACACCATCTCTGCTGGGTTGACTATATCTTGGGCAATGGAAGCCTACGAGAAAGACTTGATAGATATTGATCTAGATCTTGAATTCGGTAACGCAGAAGCGATGTTAGAAGCTTTGAAGCGGATGGCACACAAAGAAGGGGAGTTAGGAGAACTGCTCGGTGACGGTGTCTACGAAGCTACCAAAAAGGTCGGTCAAGGCTCTGAAAAATTTGCTATACACGTGAAAGGGATGCCTCCTGCCGGATTTGAAGTCAGAGGAGTCAAGGGCATGGCTCTTGCATTTGCAGTAGCTCCTAGAGGTGCGGACCATCTTACTTCGTGTCTTTACGCGCTCGAGATGGCCGGAAGCTATTGGGACTTCGAAGATTACGACCGGACAAAACTTGAAGGCAAAGCTTTCGCTTTGAAGTCCATGGAGGACCTCATGACTTTGTACGATATGACCGGTATGTGCAAGTTCTCTAGGGGTCTGTTTGTCGACGAAGGTCAATTGGAGATGCTGAATGCGATGACCGGACTCGACATGAGTTTATCTGAATTCCTCAAAGCCGGTGAAAGAGTCTACAACTTATCTAAAGCGTACAATATAAGGAACGGTTTCGGAAGAAAAGACGATAAGTTACCGGATAGAGTCTTCGACGATGAAGTTCTTTACGGACCGACCGAGGGCGAAACGCTTTCAAGAAGAGAATTCGAAGAAGAACTCGACAGGTACTACGATGTGAGAGGTTGGGACGAAGAAGGAGTTCCTTCCAAAAACACGCTGAAGAGATTGGATCTTCCCGAGGTTGCAGAAGAACTCGGCTCTGTTAAGGAGAAGAAGTAAAGAACTGAAACCGAGAGTTAACCTCCTAAAATCCCATTTTCTTTTTTAATCTTAAAGAATTTCATTTTCAAATACATCCAGTACTTTATCTATATCTTCACGGGAGATCTCACGATGAGTAACGAATCTCATCGAGTTCTTTCCTAAAGCTAGCGTGAGGATATTCTTTTCTTCTAACTTACCTTTCAATTTTTCCGCTCTCATACCGAACTGCGAAGTATCCATCATCACGATATTGGTTTTGAATCTTTCAGGATCTATATCCACGCCAATATTTTTTAGACCTTTGGTCAATCTTCTAGCATTAGAATGATCCTCTACAAGCCTATCAACCATTTTCTTTAATGAGATGATCCCCGGTGCGGCTATCACACCTGCCTGTCTCATCCCACCTCCTAACCTCTTCCTGTTTTTTCTCGCTCTCTCTATAAATTCTTCACTTCCTACCAGTATGGAACCGACCGGAGCGCTCAGTCCTTTCGAAAGGCAGAACATAACAGAATCTACAGCCTCTACTAGTTCAGCGATATCTTCATCTAAAGCTACAGAGGCATTGAATACTCTTGCACCATCTAAATGAACTTTTAGATCTTGATCGTGAGCTATA
This sequence comes from Candidatus Natronoplasma sp., assembly GCA_048620775.1. Classification (GTDB taxonomy): domain Archaea; phylum Thermoplasmatota; class Thermoplasmata; order Halarchaeoplasmatales; family Halarchaeoplasmataceae; genus Natronoplasma. The sequence goes on from JBMCEH010000026.1 coordinate 5,337, forward strand.
TCACTGACCTTTTTAGTATAATCAGAATCGACTGGGATGCCGCCTGTGACATTATGTGTATTTTCTATACAGAGTAATGATGTTTCAGGATGATGTATATTTTCTTCTCTTACAGCCTCGTTTATATCGGATGGATCGATGTATCCTTCACTATCATCTAAAGTTCTACCTGAAAGTCCAGCAAGTGAAGCATAACTACCAACTTCGTATCTATATATATGACAATCTCTACCAAAGATTATCTCCTCACCAGGCGTGGTATGAGTCAGTAATGAGGTTATGTTCCCCTGAGTTCCAGAAGTTACAAAAAGACCTGCCTCTTTTCCCAACTTTTTTGCGGCAAGTTCCTCAAGTTCTTTGACCGTGGGATCTTCACCTAGAACGTCGTCTCCCACCTTTGCTTCTTTCATCGCCTCTCTCATCTCATCAGTGGGTTTCGTGACCGTATCACTACGAAGATCGATCATGTCGTCTTCCATGGTCAGAAAATATGGAGAATATATTTAGATATTTGGTACACTTGATAAACTATTCGACCGGTGTAGGGAGAAGAATTGTGGGATCACTTTTCGATTCTAAAATGTCTCTACATCCACTCTATCTTAAGTCCTCGATGAGACCATCTACATCCATCGCCGGGAAGGTCATCGTGTCTATTGAACCTCTAGAAGCTATCTCCATAACGATCTTGGTTATTACACCCTTTGAAGGTGCTTCTACAACAGTGATGAAGTCGTATTTACCGAGCAAAAAATACTGTTCGAGGATACTAGCTCCCTTCTTTTCCATCTCTTCATTTACCTCTCCGATCCTTTCTGGATGATCTAGAATGGTTTTTCTACCCTCATCTGTCAGATTTGATAATATCACATATTTTGGCATTCTTATACCTCCATTTACTAAATGCATAAGAGATTATATAAAGGTTTGTCAAGATGAAAATATAAAGGTGTAGATTATGAGATTGGATATAGAAGATAACTCGGCTCTAGTATTGGCGTCTTCAAGCGGTCTTGGAAAAGCTTCTGCTAGAGCTTTAGCTGAGGAAGGAGTGAACGTTACGATCAATGGTAGGAATGAAACAAAACTGAAACAATCCGTAAAGGAACTAAACAGCAAGTCGAAAGGAGAGGTACAAGGCATAGTTGGAAACATAACCAAGGAAGAAGACATAAAAAGGCTTGTGGAAAAAACTGTCAAAAATCAAAACGGATTAGATCACCTAGTCACTTGTGCTGGAGGACCGCCTAGTAAAGCTTTCATTGATACAGATGATCGGGACTGGTACGAAAGCTTTGACCTTTTGGTTATGAGCGTGGTTAGAAGTGTTAGGGAATCGGTCGAATATCTTAAAAAAGGAGAGGGAACTATAGTCAATATAACTTCGATGAGTGTTAAAGAAGCCATCCCTAACCTTGTTCTATCTAACTCTGTGAGGATGAGTGTGGTCGGTCTGATGAAGACTCTCTCGAAGGAATTGGGGCCAGAGATAAGAGCAAATTCCGTTCTCCCAGGACCTCATAAAACAGGTAGGATAAAAGACCTTATAGAAGAAGAGTTGGAGAGGGGAAACATTGGATCTTATGATGAAGGTCTAGAAAGATGGACTGAAGATATACCTCTCAAAAGGCTGGGTAAGCCTAGCGAACTTGGAGAGCTAGTCGCTTTTCTTTCCTCCCCCAAATCTAATTTCATCGATGGTGCAGCGATACCGATAGATGGAGGAGGGAGCAGCTCTAATCTATGAATCTTCGTCTTCCCACCAGCTTTCGAATTCTTCAGCAGTGATATCCTCGTACTCCTCATCGTAAATGTCTTCGTCTAATGGAGGTTCCTCTTCTTCCCAATGATAGAAAGATATGACTAAAGCGATTATACCCAAAAGGAGTATACCTCCGCCGGCTAGAGCTAGGGGCCAAAACCATCGAGATATTATACCTTCTCGCTCTTTTAGTACGATATCTTCGATTTCCTTCTCTTCGCTCTGGTTGATATGAATCTCTATTTCTTTATCTTCGTATCCTTCACTAGACACCTCTAAAGTAACGTTTCCGGAAGGCACTTCTATTTGAAATTCTCCAGAGGGATATGTAGAGGTTTGGTGGTCATCGTCAACATATATCTGTACATTATCAAGGGGTTCTCCTTCTTCATTTACTATCCTGCCTATGATAGTACCTGTATCGGAAACCGTAGTAAAACTCCAGGTATACGGTGATTCCATCCAATTTTTAGCTATATCACTGCCGTTAACTTTCACGGAATAGGCTGTATCATAGCTCAGATTTTCGGTAAGTTCAAAAGAGAATTCTGTACCTTCACCGTAGAGTTCTCCTTCTACTTCTTCCCCTTCGGCGTCTTCGACTGAGATACTGATAGAATCCTCATCCATCTCCTCATCAAACTCTACTTCTATAGTAGCATTAATAGGAACTTCTTTGGCACCTACCCTAGGATATTGGTTTTCACGGTTGATTTCCGGACGATCTGTGTCTGGTTCCGCACTATCGATCTCGCTCATCACGCTAACATATTTCCCATTAGACGCTCTTAAACCGTAATGATACTCTTCACCCTCTGTTATGTTTTCATCTCGGAATAGTTGCACACTCGAATTCATTTTCCTATATACACTCTCAGATAAAGAAAGGTTTTTTCGTTCCTCACTTCGGTAGAGGATTATTTCTTCAACGGGATGTCTTATCGAATACCTAGGGGGATTCCAGGTTATCTCTATATACTCATCTCTTACAGTTCGGGCTCTAAAGTTAGTAGGAGGACCTATCGGAGAGATAAGTGGATTACCGTCACTATTATTAACCTCTATCTCATAGGATGTATCCCAAATACCAGTCATGGTAGACTCGTTAGCATTGGGATACCGTTCCTCGTAATCTGACCAGTAATTCCCGCCCCTTTCTTCTTGATTCCATTGATTCTCTCCCTCATCGCGAGCTTGAGGTCTAGTGCCGTTCTGATAGAAAATATTGTGATATATCAAGTTATGATTGGAATTGGAGTTTGAAATGTGGACTCCCCACCTATCATTATCTGAGATATTGTTGGTTGTGATGGTATTGTTGTTTGCTTCTTCACCTAAAAAGATACCTTTATCGTTCTCAGATATACTAGAGTCTTTGATCATTATATTTTCGCTAGATTCGATACTGATTCCATCTCCATCGGCAACGCCCTTCACAACGCTATTTTCTAGAGTAAAATTAGAGACTCCATCAATTTTTATTCCAGCGGATGATGAATTGTAAATTTTGCAATTCTTAATAACAAAATGAAGTTCAATTTCTTCTAAAAGCACGCTGTAGTTCTCATCCATTCCATCTATCGTAGAATTTTCCAACAAAAAGGGGTCATCATCAGACCCAGTACCATTCAAACCTTTCTCACTAGCAAAATCCTTAAGATCCTCATCACCTTCGATCGAGATGTTAGTGATAACCTGGCTCTCCACCTCTGAGTTCTCGTAGGTTAGACTACTTGAAACCCCCATACCTACTGGAGATGCCCCAAGAATGGATAGTAAGATCAATATCATTATAACCGTGGAAAGCTTTTTTTCCATTTCACATCTCATTATGACATTGTTGACATTGTTTAAAATCATACTTGTAATTTTCTATGCTAAATCAGAATGCTACCAAAAGATTAAAATTTAACAGGTGAGATTGAAGTGATGTAAATTTAAGGTGATCAAAATTGAAAAATGCGAATATTGAGGGAAAATTATCAAGTTTCATATATTCTGAATACGAAAGGAGATTGGCGATGGCTGGGATCTTAAGCTTTGGGTTCATACTCGTAATACTATCTTTCCTTAGAGATTTTGGATTTAATCAATTCGCGATAGCTCTTGGAGTATCTCTGGTCATTGGGACTTCGATCGGCGGTTTAGCAGGTGATATGATCGGATGGCCGTTGGGACTTTGGATCGGACTTTGTGGTGGTCTCATAGTTGCACCTATTGTTGCTATTTTTGTTGGTGACGTAGTTTCTGCCTATTACGCCTCTTTTTTGGGCCCGATCGTGGGTGCATTGATAGGTAGATGGAATGAGATAGAGGACAAAAAAAGATTAAAGGAGGACATGGAGAGTATCGTCAAATAAAGATTATTAGAGTCTTGTTTTGTTCTATATAAAAACAGGTCAAAAACATGACAGTCAGGAAGAAGTTGGGCGAAGAACATATCGATGAAAAACGTCCATCAACCTTAGTTTTGGGTATAGGTGGCGCTGGTCGGAATATAGTAGAAGAGATAAGAGATATGGAATCCTCGACCGTCAATATATATGAAGTTGGAACTTCCTCTAGACCTCCTAAGTTGCCTTTCCTTTCGATTTCGAAAGAAGATATGAAGAAAGCATACAATTCAAAGATTAATTTGAAGGAAAGACCTCTAACCATATCAGAAGAAAAGCTGAAACGTAAGATAAAAGATTTTAAAATCGTTTATCTCATCGCTGGACTGGGAGGCAGAACCGGTAGTTGGACGGTTCCAGTTTGTGCACAACTCAGTAAAAGATATTGTTCTTTTACCATGGGACTGTTAGCAAAACCATTTGAAAGTGAAAGTGAGAATAGAAAAAAATTATCAGAAGAGTCACAATCTGAAGCTCGTAAGTATCTAGACGGATACGTTGTCTTCCCTAACAGTAAGTTGCTCGAGATCAATCCTAATCTACCGATAAGTAAAGCTTTTTCAGTTATGAACAGGATAATCCGACTTCCTATCGTAGATATTAACTCGGTTATAACGAAGAGCGACATCTCGGATATGAAGCAATTTTGTAAAAAAACAGGTGAGTTCAGGATAGGAGCTGGTTATGGTAGGGGGATGAAAAAAGGTGTAAAAGCCGCTAAAGAGGCCTTAAGATCTCCCTGGTTGGAGGATTTAGCCAACTTCGATAAAGTCCTCACTGTGGTCACTACTAACAGTAAAAAAGAGATCATGGATGTGGAAGATGCTTTGGAAGAGATCAAGCGATCATCGCCTGACGCTGATATTATATGGGGCGCTAGAAGAGACTCCAAAATGGATGAAAGGATTAGGGTAACTATACTGGCTGGGATGAAAAATAAAATGGAAACAAGAGGGTAGAAATGTTGGGATTTCTATCCAAAAACGGTCCCTATGCCCTCTGCTGCGGCTTCTCCTTCCTCTTTTATCTTTTCCTTCACTTCCTCTCTATTTTCAGCTGGTTCTACACCTTCTTCTTTGAATAGTTCTATGGCTTTTTCTACAGCTTCTTCGCTTCCCTCTATCATGACGTAGGAAACACCTTCTTTGAATCCAAGACTTGCCCCATCTCTTACGTTCGTGTTCTGTTTGCTGATGAGATCATCAGCTAGTATATCGTCGATGACCTCCTTTTTTTCCGCTTCAACTTCCAGTACTTCGTACATATTTCTCAGATATCCAATTCTTCTTCTAGGATAAAAATATTACTATTTTTTCCCTCCATAGGTGAAAGGTATCAAAATGAGGAAAATACCTATGATACCCATACCGATGGGAACGACATTAGCCAACTCTGAGAAGATAGAAATAGCCATGCCGACCAGGATGAAGATAAACCCAAGTAATACGACGAACAGTTTAGCATAGTCAGGGGTCAACATATTATCGGATCAATTTATTCAGTATAGCTATTTAACTGCTTCCCTGCGAAGTCTTCTCTTTTTGCATCAATTTTTTGTTTCCGTTTTTAAATACATCAAAAGAGATATCTGTTCTTTCTCCCAAGGTGTCAGTTCACATAGTTTTTCTTCGTCTCCTTGTTGAAGTAATTTCAGAAGTTGTGGAGAGCCCTTTGTGAACATCATTATCCTGTCAAGTGCCTCACCTTTTATATCCTTCTTTAGTATTTTTTCTGCATCTTCTCTATCAAGAGGGGATACTTTCAACTCTTCTACTATTCCCTCTTCTATATGTCCTGTTCGATAGAATCTCTCATATATAGGAGTCCCCTCACGGCCAGTCACTATCATCTTGAAAGGATCGCTTTTCTCGATCTGGTCTAAAAAATCCTGCAGAAAACTAACAACATCGCCGCCTATCTCGTAGTAATCATCGAAAACCGCTACGGCTTTATGGGAAGGTAGTTCGTCCATAATCTTTTTAGATCCCGCACCTATTTTTTCGAGAAAATTTGAGATCCTAGTTTTTATTTTTTCGTTGGTTTTACCTTCTAAATTGATCCATAACACGTGCCTCTCTTCCAAGTTGCGGATGAACTTTGCTGTTAACGCGGAAGCCCCATATCCTTTTCGACCTAAAACCACCAGTACCGATCTATCGCTTTTGATCCATCTCTCCATCCTCTCCAACTCTTCATCTCTTCCGTAGAATTCTTCCGTACTAGGTATATTTCCGATCATCTTGACGGGTTCAAAG
>JBMCEH010000027.1:0-11663 GCA_048620775.1 Candidatus Natronoplasma sp.
CTCTAGTTCTCACACCAGGTCTGATAGTTTTGATCGCTATGTTGAGAGCTTCTTCTGAAGCTTTGATCAACGATTTGTGTCGGTTAGTGCCAACCTCTAATGTCAACGCATTATCCGCTATGAATCCGTCGACATGACACCCGACATCTATTTTCACCAAGTCACCTTTCTGGAATGTGTTTTCATCTTTTTCGACCGGCGTGTAGTGGGCACCGACTGAATTCACACTTATATTTGTAGGAAATGCGGGTTTTGCACCCTGGCCGCGTATTATCTTTTCCGACTCCTCTGCAACTTTAAGATAGCTAACGCCCTCTTCACAGGCTTTTTTTGCTTCTTCTAGTGCCTTCCTAGCTATCTTTCCGGCTCTTATGTATTTCTTAATAGTTTCCGAGTCCAATCTTATCACCAAGTTCTTTTTTGCTTATAACGCCTTCTCTCAATACCTCTACCTCTTCATCCACCTTTATCACGGTACTTCCATCTCCATATTTACATCGACCGCAGTTCACGTAAAGTTTAACTTTTCCCCCCAACTGGATTTTCGCTGTCTTTATCTCTCTCGGTGCAGGCCTCCCATGGATATTAGCACTAGTAGACGTGATAGGTCCAAAATCATCTATGATCGCCTGTGCCAAAGGATGATCCGGTATTCTGATACCTTCCGTACCTTCGGAGGTTTCAACAACCAGCGTAAGAGGTCCAGGCAAGAATTCTTCTCCGATCTCCCACGCGAGTTCCGGTATATCAAAGAATTCAGATGTGTGATCCAAACTTGCATAAGCTATAGAGATCTTTTTATCAGACGAAGCTTGTTTGATATCTCTGATCTTTTCCATCATGCCCTCCATGAAAGGATCCCCACCGATACCATAAAGAGTTTCAGTTGGATAGACTATACATTCTCCATTTTTAAGGACTTCATTCACTGTTGAAATAAGATAAGGCGAACAATCTTCATCGCATTCATCCTCTTCACATTTGAAATCCATAATATCACTCAAAACATCTTGAGATTTTTCAGGGACTGTTCGATATGATGGCCTGCATTTTTTTCCACCGTAGACATATGCCCAGGATACATAGAATCCACTTCAAGCTTGTTCAGCTTACCTATCGATTCTACCAATTTTTTCCTATCTCCCGTTGGCAGATCAGTCCTTCCGGCGCCGCCGTTAGCAAATACTGTATCTCCTGAAAACAGAATCTTTTCATCCTTGTGATAAAGACATATACTTTCTTCTGTATGACCCGGTGTCAAAATCACTTCAAATTCGGAAAAATTATCGATATCTAAAGTCTCTATCTCTACAGGAGAGAAACTTTTACCGAAACTGTGGGAAAGTATACTCATATCGTCGCCTTCACGTAGAGCCTTTGCCTCCGCATCTGCGGCGTACAGAGGGGCATCGAGTTCATCTGACAACTTCCTTGCGTCTGCTACATGATCAATATGTCTGTGGGTAAGCACTATACTGTCGATATTCAAATCATAAATATCCTCTTTTATTCGGTCTGTGATGCCCATCCCAGCATCAACCAGGAAATTTTTTTCAGCTTTGACCAAAAAAACATTGCAGGAATACCCTTTTCCCAAGAAACTCTTAATTTTCACGTCGACACTCACCTGTACACTTCAATGAATTTTTCAAAAGAGCGGTTATAAGTCTCTTCGACATTGTCCGGGAACGCGCAAGCTGGGAGCTGATTTTTGTCCAGGTGATATTCAATGCATTCGCAGCACATACCTTTCCTGGGACAACCCGGATATGAACAATTACATTTCTCGAGGTTCTTCTCTTTGTTGCATTCCATAATTTATCCTCTAATTGACTTGGAGAGTAGATTTCATTATTTATGGTTTTTCTTCTATTAGGGTAGTCGAACGAAAAGATTAAAAGCAAAGTGTAGGTGGGTAAAACGATGGATGATTTCTGCGATGACTGCGGTACACTTATGAGATCTTTGGAGGGAAAACGCTTCTGCCCTAGATGCGATAAAGGAGGCAAACAACTCGATCTTTTTTCAAAAGGTGATGGAAAATATTCAACAGACGATACCCTTTTCCCGTTCAAAAATATCAGAGAGGGACAGAAAAAATTCTTAGAGGACGTTGAAAAGACTTTCGAAGACGAAGGAAACCTTATCGCCCACGCACCAACAGGCATAGGTAAAACCGCAGCTGTGCTTCCTCCCGCGGTAAGAAAAAAGAGGGATGATCAAAAAATATTTTTCTTGACGAGTAAACAGTCCCAACACAATATAGCTATCGAAACTATAAAGAATATGCCAGAACATGTCAAAGCTATAGACGTCATATCGAAAAAGAACATGTGTTTGAGAGAGGAATCCAAGTTGCCCTACCCAGTCTTTGAAGAATTCTGCAGTGGTGAGGGACAGAGCAGATGTAATCTATTCAACCAGAAAATGTCGGAAGTTGTAGAAAAACTGAGAAAAGAAACTAGACATGTTTCGGAATTGGTACGTTTCTGTGAATCATACAATGTATGCCCTCACAAGAGTGCTCTCAAGGCAGGTAAAGAGAGCGATATCATCGTCTGCGATTATAACTATATATTTTCGGATATCAGAGAGAGGATATTCGACCTCCTCGAGATCGGACTAGAAGATTCTATCCTGATCGTAGATGAAGCACATAATCTTCCTGACAGGATAAGGAGCAATCTAGAGGAGAGTCTTACGATAGAAAGACTCGACGAAGCTTCATCGCTTCTTCGAGGTTACTCTTCATCACTCAGCAGTTTCATGAGAAGACTTTCAAGTGAACTGATCTCCATAGAGGGGGAGGAAAAAAGGATTGAGAAGGAATTTTTGGATGGAAAAATAAAGAACGCGCTCAAAGGAGGACTTTCTCAGTTCGATACTATAGACGACCTTCTAGCGGACCTAAAGATCGTAGCTACAGACATAGTGGAAGAGGATGCCTCTGCTACAGCCCCTATGAGAGTATATTCCTTTTTAGACAGTTGGGAAGAGGAAGGTGAAGAGATCTTTCGCTCGATAGAGGGTTCGCCTCTCAGTATAAACGTAAAACTGATGGATCCCTCTAGATTCAGTAGAGATGTCTTCAAAAAAGTGGTCGCGGCGGTATTGATGAGCGGGACATTACATCCTGGGGAGATGTACGCAGATATTTTAGGTATAGAAGATGCAAAAATAGAGAAGTACTCTTCTCCCTTTCCTACCGAAAACAGAAAGATCGTGAGCGTCGATAACCTCACAACGGCTTATAAAAAAAGAGGGTTGAACATGTACCAGGCCTATGCCAACGCGATAGCTGACGTGGCAAATAATACTCCTGGAAATGTTGCCGTATTCTTTCCCTCTTACAATCTGATGAACCGTATCTATGACAGGCTGAACATGATCCATGTGGAAAAAGATCTAATCTTGGAGGAAAGAGAACATTCTAAAAAAGAGAAAAAGGAGTTGGTAGAATATCTGAAAAAAAGCGATGATAACATCCTCCTCGGGGTGCAGGGAGGCAGTCTTTCCGAAGGTGTGGATTATAGGGACAATATATTGTCATCGGTCATAATCGTTGGTATACCATTCCCACCTCCATCCCTAGAAGTTGAAGCATTGGAGGAATACTATACGGCTAAATTCGGTGAGAAAAAGGGATATGAGTATTCGAGGATCTATCCCGCAATGAACAGAGTCCTGCAGGCCGTAGGCCGTCCCATAAGAAGTAAGAACGATCGTGCCCTCATAATATTGGCTGATAAACGTTTTAATTATAAAAGATATAAGAAGAACCTACCAGGGGATTTTGAATACACCGTAGCCAAAGATATCGTAAATGTTTGCAAAAATTTTTTTGATCAGTAAAAGCGCAACTAATCTTTTTCTTCCATAAGATATTCCATCTCATCCCACAATATCTCGTGCTCGAGATCGTTCTCCTGTAGAAAGTTAGATATCTCTGCTGTTATCTCCTCGATTTCGGATTCTTCTTCGGCTATCCTCGGATATAGATAAAATTCCACATGGTCCCTATCTATAGGGAAGATCATCCGATAGCGAGCTTCTCTGTTGTGTCCGCTGGGTTTCCTATTATTTTGAAGGTCCTTCAAGTTCTGCCTGATAAGCATCTCTGTATATTCTTCTTTACCATCCTCTGGATATTGTTCTGCTAATTCCATGAACAACCTGTAAAGGGCGGGAAAAACAGGTGTAAGATCTTTGTATTCGATATCCTCATTAAATCTTATCAAGCTATTGTGTTTAGTGACTACCATCTCTTTCTCTTCTTTCTTAGCCATCATTTTCCCTCAATAGACATTATATATTTAAGGATTCGTCCTCAGAGCCCTCGATAGGTTCTACCCATATCGTGATCTCTTTTCCTTCTATAGACCAATCCTTACTTAGACCTTCTTCAAAGTTCTCGCCTCCTTCGTCGAGTTCACGGGATAGTGTTTCCTTTCTGATGTAATCTTCCGTTTCTTTTACCGCATCAACCAGATCACTGTCTCCCTCATAATATGTTTTTATTTTCTGGGTATAGCCCAATTCTAGCTCTTTCCGCATAGTCTGTATCCTTCGAACGACGTCTCTAGCTACGCCCTCGACCTCTAGCTCTTTATCTATCTCCACGTCGACGTAAACTTTTAGACCTCTTTTTTCACTGTGAGTGTATTTCTCTTTGACTTCTTCGTATATCTCTAGGTCTTCATCTTCAAGTGTGAATCCTTCTAATTCGACCTGACCTTTCTTCTCTATCTCCTCTTTGACCACTTTAGGGTCAGAAGTCTCGATTATTTGAGCAACTTTTTCGGCATCGCTTTTAAATTTTGGACCTATGGAAGAATAATTCGGTTCTATCTTAGTCTCTGTAAGTTGAGAGTTATCCTTCATAGTTGCTAGTTCCTTGACATTCAACTCTTCCATCAGTATGTTTTCAAATGTCTTGATGGCCTCTTCTACCTGATGGTCTTCACTCACGACTATCGCCTCTCTCAAAGGCTGTCTCAACTTTATATCCTCCTTCTGCCGTGCGTTCCTTCCGAGTTCGGCTATATCTATAACGAGTTCCATATTCTCTTCGAGTTCTGTATCGATCTGTTCTTCGTCGACTGTAGGAAAGTCACACATGTGAACGGATTCAAAATCTTTTTCACTAGGATATATCACGTTCCTGTATATCCTCTCTGCCAGGAACGGCGTGAAGGGAGAGATAACTTTTACGAGTGTTTTAAGTGTTTCGTAAAGTGTATTATAGGCACTCGTTTTCTCATCTTCAGTTCCCTCCCAGAACCTTCTTCTACTCCTTCGCAGATACCAATTACTCAATTCGTCTATGAATGCTTCTATCCTTCTAGTAGAATGATGCAGTTCTAAGTTCTCAAATCCCTCTTCAACCTCTTCGATCAATGAATTTTTCCTAGAAAGCAGCCATCTATCGATCTCATCGTTCACTTCATAATCAGATGGTTCAAAATCATCTATATTCGCATTATTAGTGAAGAAGGAGACCACGTTAGTTAGGGTATTGATGGTCTTATTTATCTTCTCGTCGACTAGTTCTTTGCTGAACTTTGTGGAATTCCATACTGGAGAAGCCATAAAATATAGCCTCGTGGCGTCGGCTCCTTTCTCCTCCATCACTTCGTTAGGATCCACAGCGTTCCCCTTACTTTTACTCATCTTCTCGCCGTCTTCATCCAAGATCAGACCTTGCGTGAGACATTTTTTGTAGGCAGGTTCATCTCTTAACAAAGAACTTATAGCTAAAAGGCTGTAGAACCAACCTCTAGTTTGGTCCAGTGATTCAGTGATAAAATCTACTGGGAAGGCCTCTTCGAATTTTTCCTCATTCTCGAATGGATAATGGAACTGGGCGAAAGGCGCACTTCCACTATCGTACCAGCAGTCTATAACATATGGAACTCTAGTCATATTTTCTCCACATTCGGCGCATTCTAATTCCACCCTGTCCACATAAGGTCTATGGAACTCGAAATCCTCAGGCAAAGGCTCTATAGACTTTTTTTCCAACTCGTCTTCACTTCCGATGCAGACTTCATGGCCGTTATCACATGTCCATACAGGCAGAGGTGTGCCCCAGAACCTGTTCCTACTCAACGACCAGTCTTTCAATTCATCAAGGAAGTTCCCGAATCTGCCGTGTTTCAAGTGTTCAGGTTTCCAAAATATCTCTTCATTGTTATCCATCAGCTTTTCTTTCTCACGAGAGGTACGTATGAACCAACTTTCGAGAGCATAATAAAGCAGAGGAGATTCACACCTCCAGCAAAATGGATATGTATGGGTTATTGTACCACGTCCAAGAAGATCTCCTCTCTCTTCTAGTCTCCTCATTATGTCTTCGTCAGCGTCCTTAACGAATTGACCTTCATAATCGGGAACCTCCTCAGTGAACTCCCCACTCTCATTTACAGGGTTTACCAAAGCTACACCTTTTTCTTTGCATAGGTCGTAATCTTCCTCACCGAAAGCGGGTGCTGCGTGCACTATACCCGTACCCTCTTCAAGGCTGACAAAATCAGCTGAAGTGACGTAATGACTTTTGCTTTTAGAATCTACATAATCGAACATCGGTTCGTATTCTTTACCCAAAAGTTCCTCACCCTTCATGGAAGCGATAATCTGTACATCTTCAAATATATCATCAACTAGCTTTTCCGCGAGATAGTACTTCTCGCCTTCATATTCTACGAGTGAATAATCTATATCTTCACCTACGACCAACAAAAGATTCGAGATCAATGTCCAAGGAGTGGTTGTCCAAGCTAAAAAATAGGCGTCCTCGTCTTTAACTTTAAATCTCATATATATTGAAGGATCTTCTGTTTGTTCATATCCTTGAGCTACTTCATGACTTGAAAGAGGTGTTCCACATCTAGGGCAGTAAGGAGTGACCATATGTCCTTTCTCCAGAAGGCCTTTCTCCCAGTGCTGCTTCAAACTCCACCAGACGCTTTCAATATAATCGTCTTCCATGGTGATATAGGCATCTTCATAATTGATCCAGAAACCGATCCTCTCGCTCATCTCCCTCCATTCTTTCTCATACCGGAAGACGCTCTCTTTACACATCTCGTTGAATTTTTCAACCCCGTAGTCTTCGATCTCTTCCTTTGAATCTATACCGAGTTCCTTTTCTACTTCTATCTCAACTGGCAGGCCGTGAGTGTCCCATCCAGCGATGTTTGGGGCCACCTGGTAACCTTTCATTGTCTTATATCTTAAATATACATCTTTCACGACTCGCGTCCTAACGTGTCCTATATGTGGAAGGCCATTAGCAGTTGGAGGGCCTTCTGTGAAACCAAATTTCTTCTCTCTTTCCCTATCCCTAGTTCGTTCGGCTATGTTATTCTCTTCCCAGAACTCGATAATCTTTTTCTCTTTCTCTGGTAAGGGCGTGTCTTTGTCGAGCGGTTTGAATCGTTCATTTTTTTCACTCATGCCTTTATCCTCCAAAAGTAACAAAAACCACAAGCTGGGCGGATGAGTGGATCATTCTCCAATAATTATAGGTTGCGTGATCTCTACGGCCCAGCTCATGATAAGATTTAGAAAGAAGTCATATATATAAAAGTTACCTTGACTTCACTCCTCTTTTTTGATGTCTTCTGGTGCACCCGCTAGGTTGATAAGAGAGTCGATCTCCATGAAGTGCATATCTCCAAATACGACCAGGCAGTGAAGACCACTTCCAAATTCATGAGATCTCAAATCCTTCGGATAATCAGCCTTTATCTCTGGTTTTTCAGATCCCACTCTAGCTAATCCTGCCATCAGTGTCTCTTCACCGATCAGGTCTTGTTCAAGTCTATCTTCAAGTGCCATAAGAGCCTCGATCCCCTCATCTACGTTCATGTATCTTTCATTTTTAGAGTCTATATCTAGTAGTACAAGCGTGTGCAGACCCCTCTCTTTGTTTTCCTTTATATTTTGATATGGACTTGGAGGGTAGTCCTTTCCGCTGCGGGTAAATGGTAAAGTCACCGTTCTGCCGAACTTGTAATGCTGTAATCCTAATTCGGAAGGGACTGCTGAAAATATAGAGGAGGAATGGATCATATTTGTTTTTATTCCTTCTTTCTCGGCCCGTAATCTTAGATCAATATGAGTTGTAGCGGCCATGGGATCTCCAGCCGTTAGAAAGGCTACCTTCTTATCTTTTGCTTTTTTCACAGGTATTGAGTTTTTCTCCACCTCTTCTCGACTCAAAATCTTCACTTTTTTGTCCAATTGGGCTTCAACGTCTTCGATACTGCACCCCGATAAATTACTGGTGTAAAACTCTGAATAAGCTTTATCTGCCTCTCTTGCGGCCTTCAGTCCCTTCACACTGATATCCTTCTCGTCGTAAAGACCCAATCCGATGAATGTCAGTTCTCCCATACTAAAACCTCATAGTATTTAGTGTTTGAAAGTTCTTCCGTAGTAAAAGAAAAAACTTTTTCGCTTATTTATACTTTTCAGACATCGAAATCATTTTTGGATTCGATTTTAAAATTGTTTGCAAGTATCACATCGTTAAATTTATAAGTTCATAGTAACTATAAAATCTATGAGATTGTACATCGAACTTTACTTCCATAGCGATGGAACCGATCCTTTAGAGATATTAGACATCATGAGGGACTTGGGCTTCGACCCCGTGGTAGGAAAGTACGACTTCGCTAAAGATTATGAAACTCCAGAGGAGTATAAAGAGATCATCAACGAACTAACCGAAAGCTTAGAAGGTTCTAAAGTTAGATATCGTCTAACTACACGGAAGGAGTAGGGAATCTTCACCGATGAATATTAATTCTCCCCTGTTTATAACCCTTGTAGTATGGATTGCTTGAAAGTCCCTAAAAGTGAAGGAGAAAAGATAAGAAGAGAGCTTTTGAAAAAGGATCTCCTGTATCCAGATGGAAAAATAGAATCTGAAGATGATCACCTTTTATTACCACTCAAAAAAGATGTAGATTTTGATTTAGACGCGTTAGGATATGAAATAGTGGACAGGGCAATCAAAGAAAGAGAAAAAAAGGAGAGAGATTATAAAAATCTGATCGACGTACCAGAAGACTATGAAAAATATCTTCCCTCAAGCTATGATATCATAGGCGATATCGCTATAGTCAAGATACCAGAGGAAATAAAAGAGTATAGAGAAGAGATAGGAGAGGCGATACTTGAAACCCACAAAAATTTAAGAACAGTACTTGAAGATAAAGGTGTCCAAGGTGAATTCAGAACAAGAGATACAGAGTATGTGGCTGGAGAAGAAAAGACTGAAACCATATATACGGAACATGGTGCAGAATTTGAAGTCGATGTGGAGAGTGTTTATTTTTCTCCTAGGTTAGCTACAGAAAGATGGAGGGTCGTGAAAAGCACTGAAAAAGGCGAAAAGGTACTGGACATGTTTGCAGGAGTTGGACCTTATACCGTTTTGATCGGTAAAAATGTTGATGTGGATCACATATACAGCATCGATCTGAATCCGGACGCAGTCTATTATCTGAAAAAGAACGTCAGTAAAAACAACCTCGAAGAGTTAGTCACCATATATGAAGGAGACGCTGAAGAGATCGCACCTAAATTGTCCTGCGATCGAGTAATTATGAACCTTCCACATTCCTCTGACAGTTTCATAACGGCCGCTCTCTCGGCTCTGAAAGATGAAGGGGTGCTACACTATTATGAGATCGTCGAAAAAGACGAGAAAGAGAAGTCACTGGAAAGATCGCTACAAAAAATTGACGAAAGAGGATTCTTTTCTGAGGTCCTAGAAGAGAGAGTTGTACGTACTTATTCCTCCACAAAGGTACACATGGCCTACGATATATCAGTGGAAAAATAGGCGAATGTTCACTCTTTGTATTTGAATCGGTTTATGGTTCCACATCTTAAGCATTTGGTGATCAACAGACCGTCTTTTATCCTGACTTTGCAGGTCTTGCCTGGGTGAAGATATGAGTAACAATTTTTACAGATCCTCCTTTTGTATTTTGATTCTAAAGGGATGTTATGCCTCATGCCTATCTTCCTAGCAAGTTCTACATATCTGTCGGATCTTTCTAATTCATCTTCTAGGGCGGCCTTTTCAGCCTCTTCAAATAATATTTCGATCCTCTTTTTCGCTATCTTTTTATTATTTTTCCGACCCATACCGTTTTCATCTCCGATTTTATCTAGAAATCATTTTTCATTGATCGTTCAAATAATCTTTTATTATCTTCTCATGATCGAATGCTAGCTCAGGTAGATCGTCGATATCGAAATATCGTGCCTTCTTCGCATCGCTCCCTCCTTCCAAGGTGCCGTCTATCTTGTTGAGAGAAAAAACCGTTGAGACCATATGACCTCTTGGATCTCTATCAGGGGATGAGTAGACACCTATCAACTTGTCGATCTTGGTTTTCAATCCAGTTTCCTCTTCCACCTCCCTTACCACGGCTTTTTCTACCGTTTCATTGTATTCTACAAAACCACCGGGAAGAGCGTAAGTTCCCCTAAAAGGAGGATTTTTTCTCTCTATCAGCAGCAGTCTTCCGTTCTGTTCAACGATACCGTCTACCGTGAGAGACGGATTTCTGTACACCTCGCCCTTGTGTTCCTTTTTAAGATCGCGGTAATCAGAGAGTAATTTTTTACCAGCTGGAGTCAAAATTGAGCCCCGATCTTTGTTTCCTCCTCTCTGACTTTTCACAACCTCTTTCCCTATGACCTCTTCGATCTTTTTCACCTTGCCCCAAGCATGCCTGTAGGACATATTCATCTCTTTGGCAGCTTTGGATATGGACCCCTTTTCATCGATCAATTCCAGGAGTTCCTCTCTACCCTCTCCAAGGACGAATTTTCCGTCTTTTTTCAACATACACTTGCATTCCAACTTATACATCTTCTAAAATCATATCAAGGATGTTGGTAATTAGTTTAACGTAACGAGTAAGCCTATACTATGGATTGTGAAAATCATCCTCACCTTTAAGAGCCGTGCTCTCGCCTGTTGCCGTAATGGTTTCCATCGACTCTTCACTTCCTTCCATTTCTTCTTCCTCAACAGTCACCGTGATCGGGTCGGAAGTCTCTCCTTCGTAGCTAGCTGTCACTTCGTATTATCCGGGTGTCTCGTAATAGAACACGCCTCTCGAGGCGTTATCCCACCCGAGGGCTTCTACATTATCGGCTATCAGGTTGCCATAAGTGTCGTGTGCAACTGCAGAGAATTCGATCTTCTCGCCTGAGATTATGGTCTGATCTTCTGAAGGCGCCAATTTCTCCGCTGGTTTCTTCAATTATCTCTTCATTCCCGGTAGAAAAAACCGCAAAGTTAGAAAAAGTTCCGAATATCAATAAAAGCATCGTCAAAAACGACAGAAGTATTATCTTCTATCTCATTTTTAACCCTCGTCGGGATCATCAAAGATTTTTGAGCTGAGGATATTTATAGCTTATGTGTTTAGGTCAATGATTCAAAGGAAAAAACAGTTATGCTGTATATATAAATTTAGAGGAGTGTATATGGAAAAAGCAGAGCTTTTTTCCTTCTATTTTTCTTCAAAAAATTCAGAAAAAGATCGATGTGAAGGAAGCAAACCTAACATCAATTCGTTTAAAATAGTTGATTATGTTCTTCTGAGATTTGTTTCTTATTCTTTGGTCCTCTG